>JBJENR010000167.1:0-31638 GCA_051880315.1 Acetatifactor sp. | reverse complement strand
GAACCGAAAATAAGTAAAATACAGAAAATCTTAATATTATGTAACTTGTATCTTTTGGTAATTCCTGTTAAACTATTATACATAGTTAATCTGGGAGGCATATGCTTTATGGAAGAGTTGGCAATCTTTGGCGGAACCCCGGTGCGGGAGAACAAGATTTTTTACGGAAGACAGTGCATAGAACAGGATGATATAGATGCAGTTGTTCATACTCTTAAGAGTGATCTGATTACCTGCGGGCCCCGGGTGGAGGCGCTGGAGAGAAAGCTCTGCGAGATTACAGGTGCGAAATATGCAGTGGTAGTGGCCAACGGGACTGCGGCCCTGCATCTTGCGGCGCTGGCAGCAGGCTTTGGAGAGGGAGATGAGGTGATTGTAAGCTCCATTACCTTTGCAGCTTCCTCCAACTGCGTGTTGTATTGCGGTGCAAAACCTGTGTTCGCGGATATTAAGCCTGACACCTATAACATAGATCCTGCATCTGTGCGGAGACTGATTACACCGAGAACCAAGGGAATCGTTGCGGTGGATTTTACCGGACAATCGGTGGAGCATGATGCATTAGAGGTAATCTGCAAAGAATACGGTCTGACACTGATTGAGGATGCAGCCCATGCCATCGGTACAAAATATAAGGGAAAGCCGGTGGGAAGTATTGCGGATATGACCTGCTTCAGCTTTCATCCGGTGAAGACAGTTACCGGAGGAGAGGGCGGTGCCATCACAACCAATGATGAGCAGCTTTATCGTCGCCTGATGCGTGTCCGTACTCACGGAATTACCCGTCACCAGGAGGAAATGGTGCATCCCACGGATGCACTCTGGTATAATGAGCAGGTGGAACTTGGGTATAATTATCGTATGACGGATTTCCAGGCTGCGCTCCTGCTCAGCCAGTTGGGCAAGCTGGATAAGTTTTCTGCCCGCAGAAAAGAGATTGTGAAAAGGTATGACGAGGTGTTTTCTGAAATGCCGGAAATCTTTGTACAGAAGGAAATACCGGAATCCGACACCACCAGGCATTTATATATTCTGCGCCTGAATCTTGACAAGCTTACCTGCGACAGAAGGCAGTTTTTTGATGCCCTGTATGCAGAAAATACCTGTCCTCAGGTACACTATCTTCCCGTATATTGGCACTCCTATTATGAGAAGCTGGGCTATGAAAAGGGACTTTGCCCCAATGCGGAAAAGTACTATGAGGAAGTGATGAGTATTCCCCTGTACTATTCCTTGACGGATGAAGATGTGGAGGACGTGATACATGCAGTGAAAAAGGTTGTTGCGTACTACCGGAGATAAGGACAGACATAGAAGCTGTTCAGGCTTAAGAGGTATGAATTTATATGGATAAGATTGCGGTTTTGATTCCCTGTTATAATGAAGAACAAACCATTGCCAAGGTGGTGGGGGATGTGCGGGAGGCGCTTCCCGAGGCTACGGTATATGTATATGACAACAACTCCACGGACAGGACGGCGGAGCTTGCCGAAAGGGCGGGAGCAGTGATTCGCCATGAATATAAGCAGGGTAAGGGAAATGTAATACGCCGTATGTTTCGGGAGATTGATGCCCGGTGCTATCTGATGATAGACGGAGATGACACCTATCCTTTGGACTGTGCGTCGGAGATGGTGGAGAAGGTCCTGAAGCAGGGTGCTGATATGGTGGTGGGGGACAGACTTTCTTCTACGTATTTTACCGAGAATAAGCGCCCCTTTCATAACTTTGGCAACAGTCTGATGAGAACGGGAATTAACGGATTGTTTCGGTCGGACATCAAGGATATCATGACAGGATACAGAGCCTTCAGCTATGAGTTTGTCAAGACATTCCCGGTTTTTTCCAAAGGGTTTGAAATTGAGACAGAGATGACGATTCATGCCGTGAACTATAAAATGCAGGTGGAAAATGTGGTTGTGGAGTACAGGGACCGTCCGGAGGGCAGTGTGTCCAAGCTGAATACTTACAGTGACGGGTTCAAGGTAATCCGGAAAATGCTTCAGCTGTACAAGAATTATAAACCGATGAGCTTTTTTGGCTGGCTTTGTCTGTTACTGATGGTGATTTCCATGGCATTTATGGTGCCTGTAATCACGGAGTTTGTACAAACGGGTCTGGTTCCCAGATTCCCTACGCTGATTGCCTGCGGATTTCTTGCAATGGCAGGAATTCAATCCTTTTTTGCAGGGATGATATTGGAAGTATTGGCAGCCAAGGACCGGCGGGATTTTGAATACCGGCTGGCAAAGATCAACGGGGAAAAACGCCGTATACTGGCAGCGGAAAAAGAAGGAACCACCATCGTGACGCCTTAAGAGGGCTGCGGCAGGGAACCTTGATTAATTCAGCGCAGAGCGGTGAAACAATACGAGCGTAGAACGTTGAAAGGATAGCGGCGAGAAGCGGATGAAAGAATATAAGGATGAGTCGGCAGGGATTTATCTGCGGATGATGACCGGGGAAGATACGGATAAAATTGTTGCGTGGCGCAACAGTGACGGTGTGCGGAAAAATTTCATCTATCAGGAGCTGTTTACCAGGGAGAGCCATGAGAACTGGATTCGCAACATGGTAAATACAGGCAAGGTGGTACAGATGATTATCTGTGAGCTAAGGACAGACAGACCCTTGGGCTCGGTTTATATCCGTGATATTGACCGAAACCACAACAAGGCGGAATACGGTATCTTTATCGGAGAGACAGACGCCAGGGGACGAGGGATAGGAACAGCGACAGCAAAGCTGATGCTGCGGTATTGCTTCGAGGAAGAGGGACTGCACAGAGTCTATCTCAGAGCTTTTGCTGATAATTTGCAAGCCGTCCGGAGCTATGAAAAAGCCGGTTTTGTAAAAGAAGGGCTGCTGAAGGAGGATGTCCGTATTGATGGTGTGTATCGGGATATCCTGTGGATGGCAGCGGTTGACCGGTAAGGAGAGAGCTATGAAGAAAGTCAGTTTTGTGATACCCTGTTACCGCTCGGAGCATACGCTTCCCAGGGTGGTGGCGGAGATTGAAGAGAAAATGAAAAGCCTGAATCGGTTTGAATATGACATTTTCCTTGTAAACGATTGTTCGCCGGATGACACACTGGGAACAATTAAGAAGCTGTGCGAAGGACATGACTATATCAGAGGCATCAGCTTTTCCAGGAATTTCGGGCAGCATTCGGCGCTGATGGCAGGCTTAAGATATTCTGACGGTGACTATGTAGTGTGTCTGGATGATGACGGACAGACCCCTGCAGATGAAGTGGATAAGCTGTTGGACAAGCTGGAAGAAGGATACGATGCCGTCTATGCAAAATACGAGCATAAACGTCATTCCGCGTTTCGGAATTTGGGCAGCAGAGTGAACGAATTAATGACCCGTATCATGCTGGGCAAGCCCAAGGAACTTTATGTTTCCAGCTATTTTGCAGTGAAAAGATTTGTGGTAAATGACATGATAAAGTATGAAAACTCTTACCCTTATGTCATAGGTCTGGTACTGCGTGCCACAAAGAATATTACCAATGTTGTGGTCAATCACAGGGACAGGGAAGAGGGAAGCTCCGGCTACACCTTAAAGAAACTTCTGGGTCTTTGGTTCAACGGATTTACGGCATTCTCGGTGAAGCCGTTGAGAGTTGCCACAGGGCTTGGCGGGCTGAGTGCGATGCTGGGATTTCTTTACGGAATCTATACTGTCATCAAGCGCTTTGTCAATCCGGATGTGCCTATGGGCTTCAGCTCGCTCATGGCAGCCCTGGTGTTTTTTGGCGGTATGATTATGCTGATGCTGGGACTGATTGGTGAGTATGTGGGAAGAATTTACATCAGTCTGAATAATTCCCCTCAGTATGTTATCCGGGAAGTGATTAATCTTGACAAAGAGGACTAGTACAAGACCAAATGTAAATCAGACTGTGTGCTGCGGGAAGGGTATGGTATTGCAATGATCATAAAAAACGGATGCGTTGTGCTACGTGCAATGGAAGAAAGAGATATTGACCTACTGTTTGAGATGATTAATTCGCCCGAGATAGAAAAGGCGCTGGGGAATTTCTGTCTGCCGGTGAGCGAGAGCCAGCAGCGGGAGTGGGTATTAAATTTCAGAAATACCGAGAAACAAATCAGGCTGATGATTGAGCTGTTAAGCGGCGTAACCATCGGCGTAATCATGCTCTATGATATTGACATGAAGAACGGGACTGCAGAGGTAGGGTATAAAATCAGTGCGCCAAAGGAAAGCAGAATGAAGGGCGATATGACGGATGCCCTTTGTGGGATGCTGAATTATGCCTTTGATGAGCTGAGGCTGCATTGTGTGACGGCACATGCAATTGAGGGGAATGAGGCCAGCATCAGGCTTTTGGAAAAGGTTGGCTTTTCAAAAGAAGGGATACTTCGTCAAAGGGTTTACCAGAGTGGCCGGTATTGCGATGTCTTTTCTTTTTCTGTATTAAAGAGTGAGTATGAGGCGGTGAAAATATGAGCAGTGTTGCAATTATTACTGCCAGGGGCGGCAGCAAGAGGATTCCGCGTAAAAATATAAAGGATTTTCTGGGCAAGCCCATCTTGGTTTATTCTATTGAAGCTGCGTTGCAGTCAGGCTGTTTCGATGAGGTAATGGTATCCACCGAGGATCGGGAGATTGCGGAAATTGCGAGGAAGGCCGGAGCCAGTGTACCATTCTTGAGAAGTGAGAGGACGGCAGGGGATTATGCTTCGACAGCGGATGTGATAGAAGAGGTTCTTACGGAGTATAGGACAAGAGGGAAGGAGTTTACCCATGCCTGTATCCTCTATCCTACAGCACCCTTTGTCACAGGGAAGAAAATACGGGATGCCATGGACATATTGGAAAAGAAACAGGCGGACTCCGTGCTTCCCATGGTGGCATTTTCCTTTCCGCCTCAGCGGTCCTTTGTGTCTGAAAACGGGAAAATTCGGTTTGCAGAGCCGAAGTACAGCAAGACCCGTTCCCAGGATTTGGAACCTCTTTACCATGATTGCGGTCAGTTTTGCTGTTTTTGTGTAAAGCATTTTCTGGAGAAAAGGACCCTGGTGACGGATAACACCTATGGAATTGTTGTTCCGGAATCGGAGGTTCAGGATATAGACAATCCGGAGGATTGGCGTCTGGCGGAGATGAAATATAAGATGATGAAGGAGAAGGAAAATGAACTTCAAAATCAGGAATAGAGAGATTGGGCCCGGAAATCCTGCCTATATTATCGCTGAAATGTCCGCAAATCACGGGGGCAGTCTGGAATATGCCAAGGAGATTATCTATGCGGCAAAAGAGGCGGGGGCGGACTGTATCAAGATACAGACGTATACGGCCGATACCATCACTATGAATTGCAATAACGATTATTTCAGAATTAAGAACGGCCCCTGGCAGCAGGAAAACACCCTGTACAGTCTTTACAGCAAGGCAAATACCCCCTGGGAGTGGCATGGTGCTCTGCGGGAGGAAGCTCAAAAAGCGGGAATAGATTTTTTCTCCACGCCCTTTGATATCACGGCAGTGGATTTCCTTGAGGAGATAGGGGTTGAATTCTACAAGATTGCATCTCCGGAAATGGTAGATATACCGTTGATTCAATATGTGGCTTCCAAGGGTAAGCCTATATTTATGTCTACCGGTATGGCAAGTCTGGGAGAAATCGAGATGGCGGTGAAGGCGGTTCGGGAACAGGGCAACGAGAGTCTGGCTTTGCTTCGGTGTGCCGTGTCCTATCCTGCGGTTACGGATGAGATGAACCTGCGCACCATGCAGAACATGGCGGAAACCTTCGGGGTTCCGGTAGGACTGTCTGACCATTCCCAGGGAAGCATCGGGGCAGTGACGGCCGTTGCGCTGGGAGCCAATGTCATTGAGAAGCATTTCTGTATCAGCAGGGAGAACGAGACGCCGGATTCCTTCTTTTCCATGGATAAGGATGAGTTTGCCCGGATGGTCCGGGATATCAGACAGGCAGAAAAAGCCATCGGACAGGTATCCTACGGTCCGACAAAACAGGAGGAGGGAAATCTGTGTGCCAGAAAATCCATCTTCTGTTCTGCGGACATCAAAAAGGGAGAAATCTTTACCCCTGAGAATGTACGGGTTGTAAGACCGGGATACGGACTGGAGCCCAAGTATTATGAGAGGCTTCTTGGAAGTGTTGCCCTGCAGGATATCGCCTTCGGTACCCCCATAGCCTTTGGCATGTTCGGAGAGAAGAAGGGATGATAGGAATTCGTGTGGATGTCAATCGAACTGTGGCAACGGGGCATATTCTCAGGGACATTTCCGTTGCCGGGAAGCTTCGTGAGATGGGACAGAAGTGCCTTTTCCTTTCGGCGGACGAAGGCTGTCTTCCTTACCTGGAAAAGGAGGGCTTTCAGGCGGTAATTTTGCACAGCGACTGGGAGCATCCGGACAGGGAGACGGAGCAGCTTTGTGCAATCCTGCGCGAAAAACAGATTCACAGTCTTCTGGTGGACAGCTATTATGTCACCCCCTCGTACATGAAGAGACTTTCCGAGGTTACCCGGGTTACCTATTTTGACGAAATGTACCTGCAGGGCTACGGCTGCCAGCAGGTCATAAACGGAGTGCTGGAGCCTCCGGATTACAAAGGCTATCAGGGGAAGGCCTTCACCGGGCCGGCTTATGTGTCGCTGAGGAATGAATTTTCGGGGCTTTTGCCCAAGGTGGTCCGTCCTTCCATTGAGAAGCTGCTGGTGACCAGCGGAGGAACAGATAATTATCATTTCTGCAAGTATTTTCTGGAGGAATTTCTGGGGAGAGCGGAATGGCAGAGGGTCAGGGTCAGCCTGGTCATCGGCAGCTTATGCGGTGACAAGGAGGAGCTTCTGAAAAAATATGAGAGTGACTCCCGGGTGGAGATTCAAGTCAATACGAAGCGGATGGCGGCACTGATGCAGGATGCGGATTATGCGTTGACAGCCGGAGGAACCACGCTTTATGAGATTTGTGCTACGGGAGTGGCGGCCTCCTCTTATGTGCTGGGAGACAATCAGATTGAAATTACAAAGTCCTTTGCGAGACAGGAACTGATAGCTTTTGCCGGAGATTTCCGGAAGGACAGACAGGGAACCATAGAAAATATATTTGCCCAGATGAGACAGGCTGAGCCTGCGGAATTCCGCAGGCAGAAAGCCCGGAGGCTGCAGACTGTGGTGGATGGACAGGGGGCCGGCAGAATTGCCGGAATTCTTTTGTAGGAGGCTGTCATGAAGGACAGAATATATGTATGTCATACCTTTTATCATGTATATATCACCTTTCTGAAAGAAATGAACCTGCCTGCGGAGCAGCGGGGAAAGGGAACCCTGGTCATCAGTCATATGTCCAACCGGTTCGGTGATTTCCCTGAGAGAGTGCGAAGCCTTGGCTTTTTTGAGGAGGTAATAGACTTCGATGAAAAGGAGGAAAGTTTTTTTCCTGAGCTGGCAAAGTATCGGAAACCGGGCGGAAATTTGTTAAAAAATCTATGGAATCGCATCCTTTTTACAAGAAAGTTTGCGAAGCTTGAGGCACCCTATATTCCGGTGGACTTTAGACAGTATCGGGAGATTTATGTCTTCTGTGACTCGGACCCTATCGGCTACTATCTGAATCAGAATAAGATATATTATCATGCCGTGGAGGATGGTCTGAACTGTCTGAAAAACGGAGATTTGGCCCATTATGACAATCGGAGCCACTTTGCCCTGAAGGCATTTCTCTCTCAGAAATGCAATCTGATTTTTATCCAGAACGGTTTTGGAAGGTATTGCATAGATATGGAGGTTAACGATATCTCCGCCATCGAGATCCCTTTTGAAAAATATGTGGAGGTGCCGAGAAAGGAACTGCTTGCCGGCATAGGAGCCGGGGATAAGGAAATCCTTTTACAGGCCTTTGTGGAGGATATTGAGAGACTAAAACAGATCATCGCTGACGGAAACAAAAAGACTGTATTGATTTTGACTGAGCCTCTGTGCACCCTGCCTGTCAGAAAGCAGATTTTTACGGATATAATCGACAGCTACAAAGGGGAATACAGTATTCTGCTCAAACCTCATCCCAGAGATGAGCTGGATTATCGTAAGGAATTTCCGGGGGCCTGTATCATTGACAAGACAGTGCCCATGGAAATGCTGAATTTTTTTGAGGACTATCAGATAGACCTTGCGGTGGGGGTATTTACGGAGCTGGGAGCACTGGATTTTGCCAGAGAAAAGCTTCGCCTTGGACCGGATTTCATGGACCGGTACGAGGAGCCTGCGGCGCACAGACAGGCAGATATTCTGCGCAAGGAGTTTTCGATGAAATAAAATTCCAAGGAGGATAGGGATGCAGCTGAGTGTCATAGTACCGGTGTACAATATGGAGGCAGACGGAAAGCTGGCTTATTGCCTGGACTCTCTGGTAAATCAGACTATTGCGGACTATGAGATCATTGCGGTGGATGATGCGTCTACAGATGGTTCCCTGAGGGTTTTAAGGGATTATGAGAAACGTTATCCTGATAAGGTGAAGGTTCTTTCCCTGCCGGAAAATCATCGACAGGGCGGAGCAAAGAATCAGGGGCTGGCCGTGTGTAAGGGCGATTATATCGGTTTTGTGGATAGCGATGACTGGGTCGCTGTGGACTGCTTCGAAAAGCTGCTGAAGAAGGTATCGGAAACCGGAGCGGATGTGGTAGCCTGTGATTTTTGCTATGTCGCGGAGCATACCATGGAGCCTTCGGAAAGAGTCCCCTGCAATAAAAAAGAGCAGACCGGAGTTTTGGATCATGATAGGAGAGCTGCTCTGTTTATGAATCCGGGGGCGGCAGTGACAAAGATATATAAGAGAAATTTATTCTTTGACGAGCCCTTTGCATTTCCGGAGCATATGTTTTATGAGGACAATGCGGCAGGAATTGAATTGTTGAGGCGTGCTACGCATTTTGAATATATCGAGGAGCCGCTGTACTTTTATTATCAACATGGCGGTTCTACTGTCCATGTGATCAGTCAGGAGCGGTGCGAGGACCGTCTCCGGGCAATGAGGATTATGTACGGATATGCCAGGGAGCATGGTTATCTGGAGGAGTTTTATCCGGAACTGGAGTTTAAGTTCACGAATTTATTTTATCAGAACACGTTGTTTTCTTATATGCAGGGAAAGCAGAGAAAGAATCTGGGCTTCTTACGCAGGATGGGGAAGGAAATGAGAGAAACTTTCCCGGATTTTCAAAAAAATCCGTATTATGAAAAACAGGTACACCCGGAAGAAAAGAAGCTGATGCGCATGCAGCAGAAATCAACGCTTGTATTCTTCCTGTATTATAAAGCACTGTATTTCTGGCGCGGACTAAAGAAAAGGAAAGGATGAGTTGATATGGTATTGTCAGGACATCAGCCAAACTACTGGCCTTATCCCGGATTGATCGGGAAGATTATGCTGTCGGATTGTTTTGTCTATGTGACGAAGGTTCAGTTCGAGAAGAAAAGCTGGCAGAAACGGAATCGCATCAGAACCAAGGAAGGGTGGAACTATATTCAGGTCCCCACCATCACAAAGGGGAAGTTTGACCAGAATATCTGCGATGTGGAGATAGACAACAACTCCGACTGGCGGGAAAAAACACTGAAGAGCTTACAGCTCCTATACGGGAAAGCCCCGTATTTTAAGGAATATTATGATTTTCTGGTGGAACTCTATGGGAAGGAATGGAAGCACCTCTCCAACCTGGATATCCACATTATGAATTTTATTCTGGAGGACCTGGGGTGTAAGACAAAAATTTTCTATGATCAGGATTATGAGTTTGAGGGGGCAAAGACCGCAATGCTGGTGGATATGTGCAGGAAGCTGGACTGCGATACCTATCTTTCCAACCTTGGCAGCTCTGCTTATGTGCAGATTCCGGAGTTTACGAAGGCGGGCTTAAATCACAGGTATATTGATTACAAAGGCTGTACCTACCGTCAACAGTTCGGCGGTTTTGAACCCGGGCTTTCCATTCTGGATATGCTGATGAACTGCGGCCGCGAGAAGACCCGGGAGATTGTGACGGACCGGGCAAACTATGCCTTTAGCGAATTAAACAGAGACCTGTAAGGAGATAGAGGCTTCAGGGGCGGATGGCATGAAGAATATTCCGGGCAATCATAAACCGTCCGGCTTCGTTGGGATGAACCTTGTCAGTGAGATATTGTTCGTAATTGTCTTTGCTGATACCGGAGTTGTGGAAGTTATCTGCCACATCTACATTGAGCTCCTCCGCCAGAGAAAAAATAGCATTTACGTAAGCCTCCAGAGTTTCCGAGCCGGGCCTGTCAAAGGTCAGGGCGGAGTAGGTTGGAGTACACAGAATAATCTGGGCCTTCGGAGAATGCTTTCTGATATCGGCTACGGCGGCACGGATGGCGCCGGTAAAGGTGCCGGTGTCATAAGGGTCGGCGGAGCTTATGGGACAGCTGCAGAAATAGTCGTTAAGTCCAAAGTTCAGAATGTAACACAGATTTCTGCCGTCGTCGGTTTCTGAGGCCCAAAAGCGTTGGATATCGGTATATGCCTGGGTGTCTTCCGGGAAAAAGGCGGTATCCTTTTCATAAAAGGCCTTGAGCATATCCGGCAGGGAACTGGTTGTCTGAGCGGTTACGGTAGCGCTGGCTCCGCCGTAGCCCAGATTGTAGGTGTCAGCACCGGTAAGACCCTTTACCACGCCGGGAACAGACATGCCTCCTTCGAAATAGCCAATAATGCTGTCTCCCAGAAAAACCATGGTCTTGTCGCTGTAATCGGGATATACGGGGGGAGTGCTGCGCAGACCGGCGGTGATGCTTCTCAGGCTGTCTGCCAGCATGGTGCAGTTGCCCGGAGTGACGAGATAGGAATATTCTTTGGCACTGTTGGCGACAAGGAAGAAGCCCCCGTCTTCACTTACTAAAAAATTATCCTTATACAGCGAAGGGTTAGTGATTAAAAATTCGTAGGAGCCGAAGAAGTAAAGGTTTGCGTTTGTGAGCAGGCTCACATCGGCAAGACAGCTGCAGTAAGCGTCCAGAATGCGCTGATATTCCTGTTCCGAAAGATTTTCCCAGTACTCACAAAAGGGATATGCCATGATGAACTCAAAGGTAACTGAAGGGTAGTTTTCCGCCAGCCGGGCGAGCTCGGACAGGGTGACCTTGTCCGGGAGAAAGCCGAGGTAAACGGTGCTGACAGTATTGCCGGACCGGGTGATGCAAGCCATGTATTCTCTTATGTTTTTTATATCGGGGATCACATAATCTACGGCCAAAACGGTCATAAGCCGATACTCATAAAAAAGGTCCAGAGGATAGGTGCTTACGGGAAACATGGACATCAGTACCGTGTCGTATTGCTCCGAGGCAATTCGCTGATAATCCCTTTGTCTGGGTCCCGTGCGATAAAGACAGATTGCGCCCCGGACTGTCAATATAATGGCGATGGAAAGAAGGGGCAGGATAATATATTTTTTACGGATGTGTTTCATGATTTGGCCTTTCCAGTGATATGATTACGGCAATAATATTATAGCAAACAAATGCTTTTATGCCAAATACTTTTACTTGTGACAGGTATTGTGGTACAATGATTGCGGAGTGAAGAGACATGTTGAGAATTCTTAAAAAATTAAACATATTATTAGATAAAAAACAGAAGCGTGTGATGGGCGGACTGGTCATTATGATGGTGGTCAGCGCATTTCTACAGACCCTGGGAGTGGGACTTCTGGTACAGGTGGTGAATCTGGTAATCGACCCGGAGGCAATGCAGAAAAACGATGCCATAATATGGATGTACGACCTGCTGGGGTTTGAGAGCTATAAGAGCTTTTCGATTACGGTGATGGTGTTGTTGATTCTGACATTTATAGCAAAGAACGCCTTTTTGTTTCTGCAGCAGAAATTAACCTTTGCCTTTGTCTACGGTAACCAGTTCCGCACCTCTGAGCGCATGATGCGCAATTACCTGCGCAGGAGCTACGAGTTTTATCTGAATGCTGACACGGCTATCGTGCAGAGAAGTATTACTTCGGACGTCAACAACATGTATGCGCTGATTCTGGCATTGCTGCAGCTTCTGTCGGACGCGGTAGTCTCCCTTTTCGTGATTGTATACTGTTTTGTTACCAACGGTACCATGACCCTGCTGCTGGGGAGTGTACTGTTGGTTTTGATGTTTTTAATTAAGGGCGTCCTGAAGCCTGTCATGTACAAGGCAGGAAAGGACAATCAGGACTATTACAGCGGACTGTTCAAGTGGATTTCCCAGACGGTTTTGGGAATCAAAGAGGTAAAGGTCTGCGGCAAAGAGCAGTATTTTGTGGATGCGTATAAGAAATGCGGGCAGGGCTATGTGCATGCCGTCCAGAGATACAGTCTGTATAATTCCGTGCCGAAGCTGTTGCTGGAGACTGCATGCGTGGCAACGATGGTGGGATATATGATATTTCTTGTGGCAACGGGAGTTCCCACGGATGATATGCTGAGTGTATTGACAACGCTGGCGGCAGCAGCCTTTGTGCTGCTTCCCTGTGTGAACCGTATCAGCAATCAGGTTACGGCAATTGCATATTGCGAACCCTGCTTCCTGGGAGTCAGCGATCATCTGCAGGATGAGATTCAAGGGAAAAATGTGGATATGTCCTTCGCCACGGAGGAAGAGAAGCTTCCGGTTACAAAAAGCATAGAGCTGAAAAATATCACCTATGCTTATCCCAATACGGACAGGCTGATTTTTGATCATGCGGAGCTGACGATTCCCATTGGAAAGTCCGTAGGTATCGTGGGAGCCTCAGGTGCCGGCAAGAGCACGGTGGTGGATATTCTTTTGGGTCTGCTGGAGCCGAAGGAGGGGACAGTCTGCGCGGACGGGGAGAACGTGAAGCTTCATTACAGAAGCTGGCTGAAAAATATAGGGTACATACCGCAGATGATTTTTATGCTGGATGATACCATCCGCCATAATGTGGCCTTTGGAGTTCCGGAGGACAGGATTGATGAGGCAAGAATCTGGGAGGTACTGAAGGAAGCGCAGTTGGATGAGTTCGTCAGGAGCCTTCCGGAAGGGCTTGATACCGGTATCGGGGAACGGGGAATCCGATTATCCGGAGGGCAGAGACAACGTATTGGTATTGCAAGGGCGCTGTACTATGATCCTGAGGTGCTTGTGCTTGATGAGGCTACCTCGGCTCTTGACAATGATACAGAGAAGGCAATTATGGATTCCATTAATCTTCTGCACGGAAAGAAGACATTGATTATCATAGCCCATAGACTGCAGACCATTGAAAAATGCGATATTGTTTATCGGGTGGAAAACGGAAAGGCTGCGATAGAGCGGGGCAATTTGTAGAATGGAACGGAAATCATTGTGTAAAAAACTTATATATGTGGTTCCGGCACTGGTGCTCTTCGGCTTACTTTACGGTGTTACCCATATCCGCAGGGAGCCGGTACAACAACAGGCAGTTCAGATTCTTGCCTTCGGGGACAGTGTTCTCGGGCTGGCGCGGGATGAAACGGGGATTACTGCAATGCTTGGAGAGGCACTTGGCAAATCCGTATATAATGCCGGTTTAGGGGGGACCTGCATCGCCCGCCTGGACAGAGGAAACAGGCTGGATAACGGCATGGATTCTCTCTCACTGACTGCCTTGGCCAAAGCTACAAAAATGGGGGATTTCGGCCCTCAGCAGACAGTGTACAAAAAAGAAAGCATCGCGGAGTACTTTGGAACTACCATAGATGGTTTGGAAACGATAGATATAAAAGCTGTAGAAATTATACTGATAGAACATGGACTGAACGATTTTTATGCCGGAGTTCCTCTGCGAAATGAAGAGGACCCCATGGATGAATACACCTTTGCAGGGGCCCTCAGGAGTTCCATCGAAGCTTTACAAAAGGCGAATCCTGATGCGAGAATCCTGCTGGTGACTCCGACCTACACCTGGATGCTCGGGGAATATACCTGTGAGGAGTTTGATGCAGGCTATGGGAATCAGCAGGCATATGTAGATGAAGAAATAAAAATTGCAGCAGAGTACGGCATTGAAATAATAGATGTGTATCATGACTTTTTTCCCCATGAGCAGCCGGAGGATTGGAAGCTGTACACTGCAGACGGACTGCATCCCAATGAGGAAGGGCGAAAAAAAATTGTGGAAAAGATACTTGAGTATCTGAACGGAGGAGAAAGATAGTGTCCCCTGGGAAGTTTTTACAAGTCATAAATAACAGAATAAAGCGGGAATGGAAGCTTGCTTTTTTGTCGGCGGTGATAGTCGGGCTGATCATTCATATGCCCATAATGCTCTCGGATATTCCCAATCATGACGGCCTGGACAGTTTATATTTTGACCAGAATATGATTACTTCAGGCAGATGGTTTCTGATGGTTGCCTGCGGTTTTTCGTCCTTCTACAGTATCCCCTGGGTTATCGGACTGCTGGGATTTCTTTTTCTGGGCATCACAGCAGCGGTCATTACAGAATTATTTGAGGTGAAAAAGAGCTGGGCAATTGTTCTGATTAGCGGACTGTTGGTGGCGTTTCCGGCGCTGACCTCCACCTTTGCCTATGTATTTACCCTGGACGGCTATATGCTGGCGCTGCTTCTGGCATCGTTATCGGTACTGTTTACCAAAAAGTACCGATATGGTTTTCTGCCCGGAGCATTGTGTCTGGCCTTCAGCATGGGCGTGTATCAGGCATATCTGTCCTTTGCCATGATTCTGACGATTCTGGTTTTGCTGGATTCCTTTGCAGGTTCGGGTACCGTCCGTGAGAAGCTTGTGGAAGTAGTGAAATACCTTGCAATGGGCTTGCTGGGAGCTGCATCTTATTATGGGATACTTCAGCTGCTGCTGGGGATTCAGGGAAAAGAGCTGGCATCCTACCAGGGAATTGACGGTATGACTACCGGAGCGGCGGGAGAAAGCATTCCTGTCATAATCGTGCGGATGTATCGTGATTTTCTTGCATTTACCCTGAAGGGGAATGTGCTGTATAACAACTGGATTTCCGCATTGGCCTGCGGGGTGCTTGTGCTGTCGGCTGTCGGCGTATTGATTGCCATAGTAATAAAAAGAAAGTGGTGGAAGAATCTTCTGTTTTTTGTTATAATAATCGCAGCTTTTGTGATTCTGCCTCCGGTGACGAACATCATCCTGTTCATATCACCCTCGGTAAATTATCATTTGCTGATGCGTTATCAGTGGGTGCTGTATCTGATGGGCGCCACAGCCTTTGTCAGCAGATACAGTGCAGAGTCAAAGAGGGGCTGGGTATGGGAATGGCTGGCCTTTGGGGCAGCGTTTATTCTGGTGTTTTTCTATGGAGTGACGGATAATATCGGGTATTCCAATTTACAGAAGAAATATGAGAAGACCTATGCATATTGTCTGCGTATGTTGGATCGTATTGAGCAGACGGAAGGGTATTATCAGGGAATTCCCATTGCCATGATAGGAGTGGTGGGGGACGAGCAGTTCCCCGGCACGGATCAGACGTCAGATGTAACCTCCGGTATGATAGGGATATACGGGGACATGCTGCTTTATACGGGACCGAACTATCAGAAATTTATTCAGAATTATCTGGGAGCAACCCTGAATATTTTACCCACAGCAGCCATGGAGGAGATGTATTACGATGAGGAATATGTGGCCATGGACAGTTTCCCCGGAGAAAATTCCATACGGATTATAGACGGAATCATGTATATCAAAACAGAAAACACCACTCGCTAAAAGGAGAGGGAAGATGCCAGTTTTATCCATAGTACTTCCGGCATATAACGAAGAACTGAATATTGCCAACACGGCAGAGACATTGGTCAGGCTTCTGGAGGAGCAGGAAATAGAGTACGAACTGATTTTTATCAGTGACGGCTCCGGGGATAACACCTACTCGGAAATAACGAAAGCATCCCGGAAGAATCCCAGAATCAAGGGAGCCGAATTTTCCAGAAATTTCGGCAAGGAAGCGGGGATTTTTGCAGGGCTGGAGCTTGCTACGGGGGATGCAGTCATTGTGATGGATTGCGACCTGCAGCATCCGCCCCAGGTGATTCCCGGGATGTGGGAGTTGTGGAAAAATGGTGCCGAGGTAGTGGAGGGAATCAAGACAACCAGGGGAAAGGAAAGCCTGTTCCATAGACTTTCTGCGGGACTGTTTTACAAGATTATGAGTAAACTGATTAATATGGACATGAGTTCCTCTTCGGATTTCAAGCTGTTGGACCGTAAGGTGGTGAATGTGCTTCTGGAGCTTCCGGAGCGGAATACCTTTTTCAGGGCACTGAGCTTCTGGGCCGGCTTTCGGACGGAGAAGGTGCAGTATGAGGTACAGGAGAGGCAGTATGGTGAGAGCAAGTGGTCTTTCTGGAGCCTTATGAAGTATGCAGTTTCCAATGCAACCTCCTTCAGCACCCTGCCCCTGCAGCTGGTGACGATAATGGGAGTGATATCCATTCTGTTCAGTGCAGTGCTTGCGGTTCAGACCCTGATTCGCTTCCTTATGGGAAATTCGGTGGAGGGATTTACCACAGTGATTCTTTTAATATTGATTATAGGCGGCTTCCTTATGCTGAGTCTGGGCATTATCGGTCATTATATTGCCAGAATCTATGAAGAAGTAAAGGGAAGACCCAAATACATTATCAGCAAGGTGACGGATAACGTTAAGGGAGACGTTGTCGGGGCTTGGAAAAGGAGCGGAAGGAAAGAGTATGATTAATTTTAATGTACCGCCCTGCGCGGAGAAGGCAATGGATTATATCAAGGAGTGCGTGGAGAATCAGAAGATTTGCGGTGACGGCGCTTACACCAGAAAATGTAACGAATGGATTGAAAAAAGAACCGGGACAACCAAGTGTCTTCTGACAACTTCCTGTACCCATGCCACAGAACTGGCTGCACTCCTTGCTGAGATTCAACCCGGGGACGAAGTGATTATGCCGTCCTACACCTTCGTGTCAACTGCAGATGCCTTTGTGCTCAGGGGGGCAGTTCCGGTATTTGTGGATATCAGACCGGATACCATGAACATAGATGAAAAACTGATTGAAGCTGCCATTACGGATAAGACCAAGGCAATTGTACCGGTACATTATGCCGGCGTTGCCTGCGAGATGGATACCATCATGGAGCTTGCCGGCCGTTATGGCTTAAAGGTAATTGAGGATGCGGCACAGGGTATCATGTCCTCGTATAAGGGGAAAGCCTTGGGAACCTTCGGTGATTTCGGCTGCTTCAGCTTCCATGAGACCAAAAATTACAGCATGGGTGAGGGCGGTGCGCTTCTGATTCGTGAGGAGAAGGATGTGGAGGACGCTGAGATTATACGGGAAAAGGGGACAAACCGAACAAAGTTTATCCGCGGTCAGATTGACAAATATACCTGGATTAATTATGGCTCTTCTTATCTGCCCAGTGATATGAATGCTGCTTATCTCTATGCACAGCTGGAGATGGCGGACGAAATTAATGATGCCCGACTGGCTCTCTGGAATCGTTATTACGAGAATCTGAAGTCTCTTGCCGGGACGGGAAGGATTGAGCTCCCCACAGTACCGGAGGGGTGTGTTCACAATGCACATATGTTTTATATTAAGGTAGCTGATGCAGAAGAGCGCAGGGATTTCATGGATAAATATCTGAAGGCGGAGAATGGTATTTATGCGGTCTCTCACTATGTGCCGCTGCATACTGCTCCTGCAGGCCTCAGATTCGGACGCTTTCATGGTGAGGATAAGTATACCACAAGGGAGAGCGAGCGGCTTGTGAGACTGCCTATGTATTATGGATTGACAATGGAGCAGGTGGACTATATTTGTGATAAGATAATAAGCTATTTTGCATAAGCATTTCGCGTAAAGGAATTCGGTTTATGAAAAAGACTGCCGGGTATGTTTCGGGTTTGTTGAAAACAATACTGTTCATAGGCTTCAGCATCCAGATAGTTCTGGGAATTGTCTGGATGTGTTTGAATATTACCTGTCTGCAGACCTTTTCCGTAAGCGGAGGGCCGCTGTACACGGTGCTTGCAAGGATTGGGGACAGTGCCTATCCTGTTCTTTACCTGCTTCAGCTTGCAGCAGCAGCCGGAGCTGATTTTTATTTTATGAAGCAATGGTGCGGGGACAGAAAATTCCTGAATATCTGGGGAATGCTGTGCCTGCTGACCTTTCCTTTTGTTCTGCAGTGTCATCTGGCGGTTGCGCCCTTTTCCCTGACCTGTTCCCTGTTTTTGTTGGAACTGACCTTTACAATTCGGTATATCCGAAGGACAGAGGTGATTCTTTCGGATGTTGTTTGCGCCTGTGTCTGCTGGGCGCTATTGACACTTTTGCGTCCGGAATATATTTTGCTGGGGGCAGTGCCGGTGCTTTTGATGCTACTGCTCCGGCTGATTGCCCGGGAAAAGAACAAAATGGGTTTATGTCGCAGTGCTCTGATAATCGCGGCATTTTGGGGAATGACATGGGGAGTGCTGTCTCTTTCGGGACAGGAGAGGGTTTACAGCCGGGAGAATATTGCATTTTGTATGTTTTCCAGGTCGGTATGGCCTACTCTGTGGCAGGATGCGCTTGTGCTGTGGCAGAATAATGAGCTTCCGGGGATTACGACAGAGATTCTGCAGCAGGCGGCTGGACAGGCCGAGGATTTGCGCAGGGTTGTCAAACCATTGGTGGAAGAGGCGCTGACTGTGGATGAGGCAGTGAAGTTTTACTATGTGAAGGCATCTGCAGGATGGGTATTACGCAGAGAAGCCCTGCTTAAGCAATGTGCTAAGGATTTTGCTTATTATGTGCTGTCTCCGGCTTTTTTGCCCATGCAGCTGGAGGGCAAGGGCGGCGACACCTATTCGGGCAGAAATTATGAAGTGATGCTCTACTCTTACCCGGAATTGACGGGAAATTATGTCTATTATGGCTGCTGGTGGTTTATGACTGCGTTGGTGCTTACCGTGATATTGGCTGCGGCAACGAGGCTGGCTGGAGGAAAAGAAACGGAAAGAGAACACCTGAAACCATGGATGCTGTGTGCGTTGTCTGTGATGTTACTTGCCTTGGCTTATACCATGCGGGGAGCGGGAATGATGGATTATAAGTGTACATGTGTGGTGATATTGTTGTGGCAGTCGTGGTCGCTTGCGCTGATGGGAAAGGAAGTATGACGGCATGGTGATACAGGTCTTGATATTGTTCCTGCTGCAGGTACTGGTTCCTGTGTCGGCAGGCGGTATTTTTGTAAGAATGGAAGAAAAGGGCAGTAGATTCCTGTTCCGGTGGCTCAGTGGACAGATAATACTCTGGGCAGGTTTCCAGATTATATGTGTGCCAATGATTTTGAAAGAAAAAAGCTTTCAAACAGTAGTGATTCTTTTTTGGATTTATATCGGCGCGTTGTTTTTGTTCTCCGTCGGAACCAGGATGAAGCACCTGGCAGAACGGGAACGGGTAACAGGAGAAACACGGATGGTATTTCACGGAAGTGCCGGAATTTTGTGGTTGATTTTTCTGTTTCTTTTGCTCTTCCAGCTTGTACAGACCGTTACACTTGCATACGGAGACGGAGATGATGCATTCTTTGTGGCTGTTTCCACAGTGACGGAAAGCTCTGACAAAATGTATAAGACACTGGCGTATACAGGATATACCACCGGGCTGGATATCCGGCATGGGCTGGCGCCGTTCCCCATCTGGATATCATTTCTGGCAAGGATGTCAGGTATGCCGCCTGTGATGACGGCGCATCTGGCAGTAGCAGTTGTGATGATTATTCTGGGCTATGCTGCCTATGCGATGATAGCGACCCAGTTGTTTGGTGACAGGCGGCAGCAGCTTTTGTTTCTGATTATTACTGAGGTGCTGGTTTTGTTTGGCGGGTATTCCCTTTATACTGCCGAGAATTTTATGCTGGCCAGAAGCCGGCAGGGAAAGGCGGCACTGGGCAGTCTGGTAATCCCCTTTATATTCTATCTCCTCTTGTATCTGTTTAAGCGATTGGATGAGGGAAAGGATGTTTACAGGCGCTATTATCTGCTTACAGCGGCAACCGTGACGGCGGGCTGCCTGTGCAGCACCCTGGGGGCTTTGCTTTGCTGTATGCTCATTGGAATTGCAGCCGTAGTTAGCTTTTTCCAATACAAAAGGAAGAAGAGTTCTGTTTTGCTGGTGCTTTGCTGTATACCCGGTATTGTTTATGCGTTGCTTTATATTTTGCTCTAAAGGCGGGGGCGGTTAATATGTGGAATAACATCGTAACGTTGTTTCGTGAGTATATGGGAACCGGCTTGATTGTGGTGCTTTATCTTTTGTGCCTGGTATACATGTACCTGAAGGAAGAAAAAAAATATATCAGAATTCTGTTTGTCTGTGTTCCGGTCTGTCTGCTTCTATTGTATTTTAATCCTTTGTTTGCGGAGGTTGTATATAGGGCAGCCGGAGATGAAATCTATTACAGGATATTGTGGCTGCTGCCTGTGACGGCGGGAATTGCTTATACTGTCTGTCATATTTGTGCACGTATCAAAGGAAAAAAACAACTCACCTTTCTTGCAGCCATTGCGGTTATTCTGGTGTTTTCCGGAAAATTTATTTATGACAGTCCTTTTTTTGTGAAAGCAGAGAACAAATATCATGTACCGGACAGTGTGGTACATATTTGCGATTCCATTGTTGTCCCGGGGAGGGAGGTTATGGCAGTATTTCCCAGGGAGTTGCTACAGTACGTAAGGCAGTATTCGGCCTATGTATGTATGCCCTATGGCAGAGAGGTACTGGTGGAAAGGTGGAATACTTACAACGAACTGGCAACAGCGATGGAGCGCTCGGTTGTCAATCTGGAAGAACTGGTTCCCCTTGCTTCGGAGGCAAGATGCCATTACATTATTCTGGATGAGAACAAAGAAATCCTGGGGAATCCCCAGGATTTCGGATTGGAAGTATTCGGTCAGACCGATGGCTATATTATTTATCGCAATACAGCGGAAACACTTGAAATTGATTTTTAGTTTGTCCCGAAATAGAGCAGGGCAGAAACAAGGCGTTCGGCTACCTTCCTGCGGCCTTCCGTATTGAGATGAAGGTTGTCGGTCAGGTAGTCCTTTGCCTGATCTTCATTGAATGTGCCGTAAATATTGTCTATATAGGTTACGCCCTTTCCGGCACATGCCTGCTGGGCAGAAATGGCATATCTGGAGAGAGGTTCACCACCGTAGGTGTAAATATCACTGCTGATATATTCACCGTTTTCGTCCAGCTGGTCGGAAAACGCATAGGTAGGGGACATGACAATGATACGGACATTGGGATGATTTTCCTGTAAAGTATCCAGTGTCGCTTCTAGGTTTGCAATATACTGTTGAACGGGGGCGTAATCTTCCGTGTCATAAATGGGATGCCCCATGAAATAATCAGTAGCATCATACATGATGACAACTGCATCCAGCTTATCATAGTCAATGGATTCCAGGGTCTGTCGTACTTCGTCGGCCTCTGCAGGTGCGTTATCGCCCAGGACTTTGACGGCATTTCCGTAATAGTCATCATGGGCAATTTCGGTTGTCATAATGGAAAGCCAGTAAGGAGAAAAGGCATCCATCGGATTCTCTGAGGATAAATAAGGCAATTCCCAGGCAACATAACTGCCGCTGATAGAACAATTGTAGACAGTTGCGTTTGCTGTTTCGGCAATCATATTGGCAAGGCCGTTGCCGGAATTCCGGTCTTCGGCGAAGGGACCGTTGCCCAGGAGCATTATATTCAGCCCATCGCTGGTTTTAAGCGGAATGACGTTGTAATCAGAGTCCTTTAGTGGTGTGAGATAGTCATAATTATCAACATAGGTTCCCTCTCCGTCCTTGAACAATTCGTTCTGGTCAACAAAAACTCCCCAATTTTTTAGTGCGAATATAAGAATAATCACAAACAAAACGATTGATATCAGAAAAATAATGTGCAGATTGAGTCGAAACTTCTTTTTTTCCATAATGTCAGCCTTTCTTTTTAATATTCCTATTTTACTATTTTAGACAGGGAAAGTCCACTCTATTAATTAAAATTTAAAGATTTAAGAAATTATGAAGAAATCCTTTTACGGCTTGAAGAGTAATGCCTGTGATGCTATAATATTACGGAAGTATTATATTGGACGAGGTATGCGCCACAGGAGCTTTTAAGGTATGCACCGGTTCAGGCAAGCATCGGTTCATGGGAAGGATTTATAAAATGAAACATTTGTTTAACCATACAAAACGACCTGTTGATAATCAAAGGGACTTTGGAGAGGACGATCTGGAATATTTTGAGCTTGAGGAGTCCGTTGACTATGCAGAGGAAGGGGATTTTTCCACAGAAGGAACCGGGCCTGCGGAAGAGTACGGTTACGATGCAGAAGAAGCCGGGTATACGGAAGGAGCTGAGTACACAGAGGAGACCGGGTACACGGAAGGAGCTGAGTACGCAGAGGAGACCGGGTATGCGGAAGAGACCGGGTATGCGGAAGGAGCTGAGTACGCAGAGGAGACCGGGTACACGGAAGAGGCTGAGTTCGCCGCAGAAGCCGGGGTGGCAGCAGAATCATACTATGCGGGGGAAACTGAGTATTCCGGGGAAGAAACCTATCAGTACGAGGCAGGCCGGGAAGAAGAGTTACCTGAGGAGGAAGAGGTTTTATACGAGGATTATGAATTGTATAATGCGGACTATGCCGGGGAGACTGCTGCGCATACAAGAGCAGGAAAAAAGAATTCTTCCGGAGTAGTGGCGGCTTTTGGCAGAATGTCAGTCATGGACAGGGTGATTGCACTGACCGGTATAGTGGTCATGGTGATTGTGCTGATGACAGGTGCGGCATACATAAGCTCCAGAACACAGAAACAGCAGGTGACGAATTTTGCAGAAGTTGGTGTCCAGCTGAATGGTATTACCCTGATAGGAGAGCAGGGACTTACTGCCATAGCCAAAGAGCAGGCGGCGAGACATGAGGCTGAAAATGCAGCGGACGTGAATGGGGATGCAGGGTACGAGGAAAATGAGTATGACCGCCATGTAAGCGTGACATTTAATCTCACCTCCATACAGAAGGACCTGAAGATTAAGTTTACCAACCGCAAGACAAATAAGCTGGTGGCGCATGTGCCCTTTGCGGTAACCGTTACGGACCCGAACGGAAAGACCTCTGTCTGGTCAGACGATGATATGGATGGCATTATCTATAAAAAGGATATTACTCCCGGTACATATGAGGTTGTCATGGAAGAGCTTACGGATGATGCCTATGCCGATTATACGCTGTCCGCGGAAAAGCAGTCGGTAATTGTAAAAAAAGATATCTCTTATCAGAAAGTGGATGTGTCAAATGAGGTGAAGACGGAAGCGGAGGTTGACACTAAGAAGGAAGATACCGTAAAGCACGAGACAGCAGTTGAGTCTGAGCTTAAGGATACGGTTGCCTGGGTCGAAAGCCAGAAGCTTGCTCCCTCCTACATAGAGGTTCCCAAGAGTACCATTCCGGATCCGTTAAAGAAGGCTTTGATAGAAAAGCAGATTATGGCAATGAGCCTTTCGGTAAGCGCAATCAATAAAAACGTCAGCATAAAAAAGGACGAAAAATACAATCTGAAAAACTGTATCAGTGTTTCGGATATTGTCTGTACGGAAAATGAAAAGATATTGGAAATTCTTTCTGTGGATTCCGTGACCTGGAATCCGGAAACGGATGTTGTTAGTCTGGGAGCAGACGGTACCATCACGGGGAAAAAGGACGGTCAGGTCACAGTACAGTTTAATGGCACCGTAAGGGTAAAGGCGGAGGTATCGGAGCCCGGCACAGATCCCGGTACAGATCCTTCTGAAAGCTCGGGAGCAGGGGAAAGCTCAGGGGCAGGAGAAAGCTCGGGAGCAGGGGAAAGCTCAGGGGCAGGAGAAAGCTCGGGAGCAGGGGAAAGCTCAGGGGCAGGAGAGAGCTCGGGAGCAGGAGAAAGCTCAGGGGCAGGAGAGAGCTCGGGAGCAGCCGAAAGTTCCGGGCAGTCGGCAAGAACCACCGGAGCAGGCGCAAATAGCAGGATTGAGACCACCGCAGCTACGGTGAAGGAAATGACAGTGCCAGTCAGCGGAACAATTGTGATTACTGTGGCGACACCCGACGGCAAGGGGGAATTGACTGTTGACAAGTCAACCCTGGCGGTTGTGGCAAAGAAAACCGCCGTGGCACAGGTCACCGCAGCTAAGTTTACCGAGGGAAAAGCCCTGACCTATCAGGTGGTATCTGATAAAACATCAGTGGCTACCGCAGTTGTGGATGATAAGGGTAAGGTTACGGTTACCGGTGTGGCTGAGGGAAAAGCAGTTCTGACAGTGACGGCGAATTACAAGGACGGAGCGGAAGCTACGGCAGCATCCGTGAAGATTGACGTGACAGTTGGTGCAAATAAAACAATTACCCTGGAAAAGAGTACTGCGACATTGTATGCGGAAAACCAGTCTTCTATGAATGCAGTTATCAAGGGGGCTCTGACCAATAATCCGGAGATATCGGCTGTTTCCTCGGATACCGGTGTGTTGAATGTGAAGGTGGGAACACTGAAGGCTGTAAACGGTGAAATTACGGTTCCCCTTACATTGGAACCCCTCAAAGAAGGAAGTGCGGTTATCACTGTCATCTGCAAAGAAAACGAGGAAGAAGTAAAAGCTACCTGTACGATAACCGTAAAGCCCAATCCCAAGAAAGACAAGACTACCGAACTGAAGGATGAAAGCGGAAGAACACTTTACGTCATGGAAGGCAGTACATACAGACCGGCAGTCAGCGCTGATTATTATACGTTTGACAAATTTTTTGTCAAGGGCGAAGAGAGATATACGGGATGGCAGACGCTGAACGGCAAGGTATATTACTTCAAGGGTGACGGGAC
Organism: Acetatifactor sp.; assembly: GCA_051880315.1. Taxonomy (GTDB): domain Bacteria; phylum Bacillota; class Clostridia; order Lachnospirales; family Lachnospiraceae; genus Acetatifactor. The sequence goes on along the minus strand of JBJENR010000167.1, from coordinate 6,712 downwards.
AAAGGTTACCGGTGAACAGGTCATTCAGGGCGCAAAGTATACTTTTGCAAGTGACGGCTCTCTGGTGGTCGGCAGCGGAACCATGGGCATCGATGTATCAAAGTGGAATGGAAACATTAACTGGAATCAGGTGAAGAATTCCGGAATCAGCTATGTGATTATCCGTTGCGGCTACAGAGGTTCTACCCAGGGAAGTCTGATTGAGGATTCCATGTTTGTTGAAAACATCAAGGGCGCTACGGCAGCCGGACTGAAGGTTGGTGTATATTTTGTTACCCAGGCTGTAGATGAGAGAGAAGCCGTGGAGGAAGCATCCATGGTATTGGAAAAGATAAAGGGATATACAATTTCCTATCCTGTTTTCCTTGATGTAGAACCCAGCGGCGGCAGAGGAGATAAGATTAGCAAGGAAACAAGAACAGCTGTCTGCAAGGCATTTTGTCAGACAATCCAGAATGCCGGTTATACCGCAGGTGTGTATGCCAATAAATACTGGCTGACCGAGATGATGGATGCCGGTTCGCTGAGCGCATATAAGATATGGTTGGCGCAGTACGCCGATAAGCCCACCTACACGGGCAGGTATGACCTGTGGCAGTATCGTTCTACGGGGAGAGTGTCCGGTATATCGGGAGATGTGGATATGAACCACAGTTATCTGGGATACTAATAAAATCATAAGAAATATTCAGAAAAACTTCCTGCTAATTAAGGATAATTGATTAGTATTTCAAGGGAAGCTATGGTAGAATAGCTTTGTCATGACGAAGAAGCTGTCTTGGTACAGGCGAAAGGAGAATTGGTTCATGAGAACTTATTTGGTAACGGGAGGCGCAGGCTTTATCGGTTCAAACTATATCCACTACATGTTCAGAAAGTACGGCGATGAGATTCGTATCATCAATGTGGATGCACTGACATATGCCGGCAACCTGGAGAATTTGAAGGATATTGAAGACAGACCTAATTATACCTTTGTAAAGGCGAATATCTGTGACAAAGAGGCCATTGCCCGGATTTTTGCAGAGAATGACATTGACAGAGTGGTTCATTTTGCGGCAGAGAGTCATGTGGACAGAAGTATCAGGAACCCGGAAATTTTTGTTCAGACAAATGTGCTGGGTACAGCGGTTATGTTGAATTGCGCAAAGGCGGCATGGGAGCAGCCTGACGGCAGTTTCAAGGAGAATAAAAAATTTCTTCATGTGTCTACGGACGAGGTCTATGGTTCCCTTCCGGAGGATGACACGGCTTTCTTCTACGAGACAACGCCCTATGACCCCCACAGTCCTTATTCGGCAAGTAAGGCAAGCTCTGATATGCTGGTGAAATCTTATATGGATACTTATCATTTCCCGGCAAATATTACCAACTGTTCCAACAATTACGGCCCTTATCAGTTCCCCGAGAAGCTCATTCCCCTGATTATTAACAATGCGCTTCAGGGAAAGAAACTGCCGGTATACGGCGATGGAAAGAATGTCAGAGACTGGCTGTATGTAGAGGATCATGCCAAGGCAATCGACATGGTGCAGGAACAGGGAAAACTGTTTGAGACCTACAACATCGGAGGACATAACGAGAAACAGAATATTGAAATTATCCGTATTATTCTGGAGACACTACAGGAGATGCTTCCTGAGAGTGATTCCAGGAAGGCATATATTAACGAAGGCCTGATTACCTATGTGGAAGATCGCAAGGGGCATGACAGACGCTATGCCATTGCACCGGATAAGATTAAAAAGGAGATAGGCTGGGAGCCGGAGACCATGTTCAAGGAGGGAATTAGGAAGACCATTGCCTGGTTCTTTGAGCATGAGGAGTGGATGAAAAACGTAACCAGCGGTGATTATCAGAAGTATTACACTGAAATGTATGAAAAATAAGCAAAGATGGGAACGGTGAGAGCCGTTCCCATTCGGTGTGTTAACAAGGAGGATTTTATGAAGGGTATTATTTTGGCCGGAGGTTCCGGAACGAGACTTTATCCGCTGACAAAGGCGGTGTCCAAGCAGATTATGCCTGTGTATGACAAGCCCATGATTTATTATCCGCTTTCCACCCTGATGCTGGCGGGTATCAGGGAGATTATGATTATATCCACCCCAAGGGACCTGCCGGTATTTGAGGAGCTTCTGGGAGACGGACATCAGCTGGGTATGGAGTTTACCTATGCCGTCCAGGAAAGCCCCAGAGGTCTGGCGGATGCCTTTATTATCGGGGAAAGGTTCATCGGCCAGGACAGAGTTGCGCTGGTACTGGGCGATAACATTTTCTACGGACAGAGTTTTTCAAGGGTGCTGAGGGAGGTTGCCGCCAGAGAGAAGGGAGCAACTATTTTCGGCTATTATGTCCGCGACCCCAGAGAGTATGGTGTGGTGGAATTTGATGCTGACGGAAAGGCACTTTCCATTGAGGAGAAGCCGGAGAAACCCAAGTCGAACTATGCGGTACCGGGTCTGTACTTCTATGACAACGATGTTGTGGAGATTGCAAAGAATGTAAAGCCTTCTGCCAGAGGAGAAATCGAGATTACCTCGGTGAACAACGAATATCTGCAGAGAGGCACCTTACATGTGGAAACCTTGGGCAGGGGATTTGCGTGGCTGGATACCGGAAATCATGATGCACTTCTGGATGCATCGGATTTTGTGGCTGCTTTTCAGAAGAGACAGGGGTTATATATTTCCTGCATTGAGGAGATTGCATACAAGAGAGGATTTATTGATAAAGAACAGCTGCTGAAGCTTGCAGAACCCCTGATGAAGACCAACTACGGGAAATATATGGTAGAGGTGGCAAATGGACTCTAAGCTGCGCAGGATGACAATCTTGTCTTCCATGGCAGTGATTCTGCTGGCGGTGCTTCTGGTGTTTTATGTAAATGGGAACAGTCGAAAGCCGGCGACGCAACCGCCCACGGAAACGCATACTGCTGAAGCTTCTTCGGAGCAGAGGAAGGAGGGGCAGATCGGTGATGACCTTTCAGCATTTCTGGAGGATGAGTATTTCTTTGACCGGGAGAAGAATCCTCTGCTGGAAAGTGCAAACCGGGCGGCTCGCCTGTCTCTGGTGGTAACCTCCGTCGAGAAGGACCTCCGCGTCCAGATTGTGGATATGACGGGAACGCCGGTGGCAGGAGAGAGCTTTTATATAAAATTGGAAGGCATCGGGGAATACAAGGACCTGGATAAGGACGGAATTATCTATATAGGCGATTTGACAGCAGGGGAGTATTATGTGGAATTACTTCCCATTGCCGGTTACCTTGTGCCGGATAACGGGACAAGGGTGAGGGTAAAGGACAAAGTAGAGTATCTGGCCATCGAGGATATTTCTCTGTTGATTAAGACGGAAGCAGAAATTGATGCAGAGGCCGAGGATACCGCCATTGCTGATGCAGTGGCCGATGCGGATAAGACGGAGATTAAGAAGCTGCAGCATTTGACGGGAAGAGCCAGGTCGGGCATCGATGTGTCCAAATGGCAGGGTGATATTGACTGGGACAGAGTTCGTGCTGACGGTGTGGAGTTCGCCATCATACGTGCAGGGTATCGCGGTTCTGTCACGGGGAGCATCGTGGAGGATCCCTGTTTTGCCACATATATGAAGGGGGCAGCTGCCAGCGGCATTCCGGTGGGAGTGTATTTCTTCACTCAGGCAGTCAATGAGGTGGAAGCAGTTGAGGAGGCCTCTGCGGTTATTGAGCTTGTAAAAGAGTACAAAATCGAGTATCCGATTTTTATTGATACGGAAGGAGCAGGCGGCAACGGAAGAGCAGACGGTCTGGATCCTGAGACCAGGACACTGGTCTGCGAAGCCTTCTGCCGTACCATCGAGAATGCAGGGTATGAAGCGGGGGTATACGGCAGTCGAAACTGGTACAACAATATGCTGTATGCGGACAAGCTGGAGAAATATTTTATCTGGCTTGCGGAATATCGCAGCACTCCGCTGTACCAGGGATATTATCAGATGTGGCAGTATTCCTCTAAGGGTTCAGTGGATGGTATAACGGGCAATGTAGATTTGGATATATATTATTACTGAAAGGAAATGCAAACCATGGGAAAAATTACGGTTGAAACGTGTGAAATTGAGGGGCTTAAGATTATTACCCCTACCGTTTTCGGAGATGAGAGAGGATACTTTTATGAGTCCTATCATTACGAGGATTACAAGGCGGCAGGCATTGATGAGGTATTTGTTCAGGACAATCAGTCTGCCTCCAAGAAGGGCGTGCTCAGGGGACTGCATTTTCAGATAGAGCACCCTCAGGCAAAGCTGGTGAGGGTAATCAAGGGCGAGGTCTTTGATGTTGCGGTAGACCTGCGTGAGGGCTCTCCCACCTACGGACAGTGGCACGGTGTCCTGCTGACGGAGGAGAATAGAAAGCAGTTCTTTGTACCGAAAAATTTTGCCCACGGATTCCTGGTTCTGTCTGATTATGCAGAGTTTTGCTATAAGTGCACCGATTTTTACCATCCCGGGGATGAGGGCGGAATCATATATAACGATCCTGCCATAGGGATAAAGTGGCCAATTCCTGAGGGGATGGAGTTGATCTTTTCGGACAGGGATACAAAATGGGGCGGAATTGACAGCCTGAGAAAGTAGTAAGGGGAAGCATAACATGAAGATTAGCAAAAGGGCAGGGATACTGATTTTTTCTTTGCTTGGGCTGACTCTGGCGGCTGTCATAATCCTCCATCAGAATAATGGCCCCGGCGCAGACCCCCGGCAGGAACTGTTAAAGAAGGTGATATCCTGTTCGGTGATTTTTGCCTCCTGTATCATTTTTGCAAAGGGCTATGACAAGTTCACCACGCTGCCGGTGGAGCTGTTTCAAAGCCGCCATTTGATTTGGAAGCTTGCAAAAAATGACTTTAAAAAAAGATACGCTGGCTCCTATATGGGCGCGGTATGGGCAATGATTCAGCCGGTAGTTACCATAGCGATGTACTACATTGTCTTCGACAAAATCATGGGAAACAGTATTAACCGCGGAACAGGTGATATTCCTTATGTGCTCTTTCTGACCACCGGACTGGTGCCCTGGTTTTATTTCACGGAGGCATTAAACAACGGCACCAATGCGTTATTGGAATACAACTATCTGGTGAAGAAGGTTGTATTCAAAATAAGCGTCCTGCCTATTATCAAGATTATTGCGGCTACCTTCATCCATGTATTCTTTACCTGCGTGATGCTGGTGGTGGCAGCAGTCTATGGCTATTATCCCACGGTGTATACCCTGCAGATATTCTATTACAGTGCCTGCCTGTTTATTTTTGTCCTCGCCCTCTGCTACACTACATGTTCTATTGTAGTCTTTTTCAGGGATTTGGCGCAGATTATCAATATTGCCCTGCAGATTGGTATGTGGGCGACACCAATTCTCTGGAATATAGACAGTCTCAGCCCTAAGTGGGTTGTGATTCTGAAATTAAATCCCTTAGTCTATATTGTAAATGGCTATCGCAGTGCTGTCTATGAAAGAGAGTGGTTTTTCCAGGACTTCTTTTCTACCATGTATTTCTGGATTGTAACCGTGGTGCTCTTTGGTATCGGCGCGGCCATATTCAGACGCCTCAAGGTACATTTTGCAGATGTTCTGTAAAGCGGGGCGACTGGTAATGCTAGAATATGTCAGGAGCAGATAATTACATCTCCAGTAATTATATAGAATCGGAGTAAATATAAATGGCAGAAGACAGAGAAGTCCAGATAAAAATTCAAGAGGTTGATGTTCCGGCAATTGACGTGCAGGATGTAGTGAAGATATATAAGCTTTATGACAAGCCCAGAGACCGCATTAAGGAAGCCTTCGGTCTTGGCAGGAAACAACATGCAAAGCTTCACTATGCGCTTAACGGCGTCAGCATGAATATCTATAAGGGTGAGACGGTAGGAATTATCGGAACCAACGGCTCCGGCAAATCCACAATTCTTAAAATAATTACAGGTGTGCTGACTCCCACGTCCGGTGAGGTTAAGGTAAACGGACGTATTTCTGCTCTTTTGGAGCTGGGGGCCGGTTTTAACATGGAATACAATGGAATCGAAAATGTCTATCTCAACGGAACCATGATGGGATTCTCAGAGAAGGAGATTGATGAGAGACTGCCGGATATTCTGGAGTTTGCCGATATCGGCGACTATGTGTATCAGCCGGTGAAGACCTATTCCAGCGGTATGTTCGTGCGCCTTGCCTTTGCTGTGGCAATTAATATAGACCCGGAAATTCTGATTGTTGATGAGGCTCTTTCTGTGGGAGATGTTTTTTTCCAGGCAAAGTGCTATCACAAGTTTGAAGAGTTCAAAAAGCTTGGCAAGACCATTGTATTTGTCAGTCATGATTTGGGCAGCATCAGCAAATATTGCGACAGAGTATTTCTTCTGAACCAGGGCAGGCTTCTGGGCGAAGGCGGGCCCAAGGAAATGATTGATGCCTACAAGAGGGTATTGGTGGGACAGTATGACGACTCTACGAAACAGGAAAATAACCTGCTGACAGACCCGGAACTGCAGAATGCAGCAGCCAGAGCAGCAGAGGGCGTGGAGAGAAGCCTGGTCAGAAATGTGAACCCGGATGCTCTGGAGTATGGCACCGGTCAGGCACGGATTACAGAGTATTATCTCACGGACCGAAATGGTATCAGGGCGACCAGCGTGATAAAAGGCGAGGAATTTACCGTCCATATGAGGG
>JBJENR010000166.1:0-1850 GCA_051880315.1 Acetatifactor sp. | reverse complement strand
GGTTCTTCCGCATATTTACGTATTATGGTAGAAAAATTATATAGAGCATAGTATAATGATTTTATATACTTTTGATAAAGGATGATAGCGATTATGGAATCAAATAATACTACTCTGGATCTTCAGCAATTCTTTCCATCCGATTTACAAATACAGAAAATTGAGACAACTTCTGATACAGTGTATATCTGGATGAAATCAAGAACACGAAGTATCACATGTCCCAAATGTAATAAAGAATGCAAAATATATCATGCTGTACATAAGAGAAAGGTTCAAGACCTCCCTGTCTGGGGGAAAAGAACAATTCTTATGCTCAGTATTTATGAGTTTGAGTGTGAGAATCCAGATTGTAGCTGTGTAAGTACAACAGAGAACTTTAATGGTTTTCTTAACGGATATAGCCGCATGACAGAAAGGCTTGCTGATCTGGTAACACAACTGGCATTGGAAACGAGCTGTGAAGGAGCGGCAAGGATTTTAAACTCAATGAATATAGCAATTAGCGGAGACACTGTGATTCGCACATTGCTTAAGCGTTATGATAAGCAGCCATTACCTTCCTGCGGAAGTTGTGTTGGAGTAGATGATTTTTCTTTTAAAAAGCGGCATAAATATGGAACTATTATTGTGGATGAGGAAGCCCATGCTCCGGTTGCGATTTTAGAGGGACGTGATGAAAATACATTAAAAGCCTGGCTGGAACAAAACAAGCATGTCACAACGATTACAAGGGACAGAGCAAGTGCTTATGCACGAGCAATTGAAGAAGTTCTTCCAGATGCAATACAGATTGCCGATCGTTTTCATTTACACCAAAACCTGTTGGAGGCAGTTAATAAAATACTTGGGAGAGAAGTACCTGCAACGACTGCTATTCCTCATGCAAAGGAAATAACTATCCCAGAAAAAAGCGAACATCAAGAAACTCCCAATTCCATAGACCGTAAAAAAAACCACTGCCATTGTGGATAACTTGACTGCCGGAGAGGAGAAATGTTTATTATTAATCCAACAGATACAGGAAATGTATAAACAAGGGCTTGGGATTGCCGAAATAGCGAGGAGAACTGGGAAAGACATTGGAACAGTGAAGAAATATCGTGAAGGGGAGCCAATAATACTATGCCGTCATGGCAAAAGGGGAAAAAGCAAATTGGATCCGTTCAGAGATATCATAATAGAAGAACTGAAAGCTAAAATCCATCAGGCGGATATAATCAGACATATCACAGAAAAAGGATATACAGGTACAAAAACAAATGCACAAATTTATATAAGGAAATTATGTGAAGAATGCAACATACCTGCATCAAAATATCGTTCTGGCGGGAACAGCCTTGGTACAAAACGTACTGGTTTCAGGAAAAGTATGGACGCTGACTATATAACACGTGCCGGGATCTTTAACCATATATGGATGGGAATCGAGCTGACGGACATGCATAAAAAATCACTTTGGGATAAATATGATGTTTTATATGAAATCAGTGCCTGCGTATCAGAATTCCGAACGATATTTAGCAAGAAGAATATCCCTTTGTTATACCTGTTTATAGAACGCTATAAAAAATCGACGATAAAGGAAATTGCTTCATTTGCCAAAGGATTAGAGAAAGATATTGAAGCAGTTGAAAACGCAGTTTCAAGTGATAAAAGCAATGGTTTTGTAGAAGGAACTAACAGTCGCTTAAAGATGGTCAAGCGCACCATGTATGGGCGCTGCGGAAGACATTTATTATCGGCAAAATTGATGTATAGGAATGGCACCAATACGTAGAAATGCGGAAGAACCTATAAAATCTCTGTTTTGCACAAAGGTTAAAAATCTTTCTTCCGCCCACCAACCC
>JBJENR010000165.1:0-1866 GCA_051880315.1 Acetatifactor sp. | reverse complement strand
ACTAAGACTTCCCATACCCCAAATGGGCTTCGCACCTTGAAAATTCAATATTTCAGCTAACAAAATAGTGATTTATGCTCTGACTGTCCGCGAATCAAGTGCATTTTGCAGATATTGCGGCAGTCTGGATGTAAAATCAGCAGTAAATGCAGCAAGCTGTTCTTCGCTCAGTTTCAGTATCTCCTGAAGACTTGCCATCAAAGCATCCATCAGGATACAAAGTGACCGTGTGAAAGTGATGTCTGCCATCTCATCTACCAGAAAGAAGAATATTTCTCCTAAGGTTCGTTGGTCTTCACTTTTTCGCTGCTCTAATGCCAAAAGCATATATCTGGCAAACACAATGGCTACATGTGCTGTCAGTGCATCGTAAGAGAGACTGTGGCATTCGCCAATGAGATTAAGTGTAGATTTGCAGGTTTTGAAAAATACCTCCACCTGCCAGCGTTTTCCATAGATTCGGATAATTTCTTCTTCTGACAGAGTTGGATTTGTACAGATAAAAGCAAGCCAATCCTTACGATTCGCCTTGTTCCTGACACATACGATTTTTGCCGGAATTGGATTTTCTTTTCCAACCATGACATCGACAGAAAGAAGATATTTGGATCTGCCGCGACGCTTCTTGTTTTTTGCATAAATCTGTTTGATGTTCAGTTTCTGTCCTTCATATTGATATTGAATGCGGCTGCTTTTCTTGATCATTGCAATCACATCCATCCCTTTGGACTTGATAGCCGTAATCTGGGCCGGATTAGCAAACCAGCAGTCAAACAGCACATAATCAGCAGAAAGGCCGCTTGAAATGGCTGTATCAAGAAGGTGAAGCATAATCTCCGGAGCTTTCGTCTGTGCCAGTTTTCTACGCTTGCCGGCAATAGATCTCTTGTCAAAGTCTTTCGTCGGGCCAATGATATTTGATTCTTTGGAAGATGCGATAAGACAACTGTTAACAGGCATAAATGTATTGCCATCGCTCCATCCAAGCGTCAACAGACGGAATCCTTTGCGGAACTTCATTCCAACGTGGTCAAAGACTCTGGAACCCAGTTCAGTCTTCTTGCAGCTGGTGCGATTAAAGAGAGTATCATCGACTATGAACACGTTGACACGCTTTTCATCAGTAAGATTTTTGATGTCATCATTGATGATCCCTGATGCCAGGGAAGAAGTAAAGCGGAGCCAATTAGTTTTTGGAGAATTCAGGAAACGATAAAAGGTGTTCTTTGAGAATCCTTCTTTGAAAGAGCCGGTTTTCTGCTGCATATACATGCTTCTTCCTGTGAAGACGTTACCGAGTTTATATCTGAGAAGCGAGATGGCGGGAACGCCTTTTTCCTTGGTGCCGTTGCATTTCTTTAAAAGGCTGCCTACCTTGTGAGAAGAGAAAAATCTCTGAACACAATCTAAAATAGCTACCTCATTCTCGTTGTTCTGTGATATAATGGACATGGCATAAATCCTCCTTTGTAAAGTGGTTTCTGGACAATTCCATTATATCAAAAGAGCGTTATTTATGCCCTTTTTATTGGTTGAAATATTGAATTTTCAAGGTACAGCACACCTTATCGGTGTGGGAAGTTTGAGTTATGAATTCTTCTATCTTTTTTTATTTTTATACTGATCCAGGAACATTCCGTTTTGGATAATGAAGTCCCGGAAGCTTTTTACTGCAGGAGTCATATAACGATCCTTCACCCAGGCCATATGAATATCACGGCTGGGAATCTCATTTTCAATTTCCAGAGCTTTTACGTGACAGCCCGTCAGATCCACCGCTTCCGCCACCAGAGCAACCCCAAGATTAGCAGAAACCACACCGAGAACAATAGGATCGTTTAAGGCTTCGAAGGCGATCTTCGGCTG
>JBJENR010000164.1:0-1868 GCA_051880315.1 Acetatifactor sp. | reverse complement strand
ATTTTCCAAGATCCTGCCGCATGAAGTCTCGGCCTGGATTGTTGGAAAAGAGCCAGGGATGGCTGGCCATATCCGAGATGATAGAATTAAGTTTTTCTTTTACATTTGTGGAATAATCGTTCATAATATAAATGTGCCTCCTTAGAAATAAGATTTTTTGAGTGGGATCAAAAATCTCTTGTTAATCTAAGGGCCGCCGTATCTGACAATATTTTGTCAGATACGGCGGCTGCACATTTTTCGTTATTTGTCAAGAGTAAAAATGAAAAAGCCCAAAAATATGTTACAAAAATGTTAAAAAAGTGCCAGTCTGGAAGATAACGCGGAATGAGGCAAAACCCACATACCATAAGGGGAAAAGCTTATTTTTAGAGATGAGGTTGTTAAGCTGGTGAAATAAAATGGCATTGTATCACTCGGCAATGCCATTTAGCCAGATGTTCGATTTTTTGTTCGGTCATTGAAAAATAGATGTTATTATGGCCTTGTGATACAAAATTTGAAAAAAAGGGCATGCCAAAAAGACAGATATAAATTATCTGTCAATTCAAATAATATTCAGTTAATTTTATTTATCGGTATCCGAAGTGAATTGCACCAATTCCACGAAGGGGCCGATTGAACTGTCGGAATTCAGTCTTTACTGCATGAACATATTTCATTATCAACTTGATGATGTTTACAGATTTATGGGAATCCTTTCGGATAAAGAATTTCCTGGCTACTTTTAGGGCTGCTGAAAAGTCGATTTCATAGTCGTATTTATTATCCGGTCTGCGTTTCTTTTTCTGGTTTTCTTCCGCTGCTTCGTTAGCGAGGAAGATACCGAAGTTGTATAGGATCAGATTTGCATAGATTTCCTGTTTAAGAAACTCCGGTTTTTTGGAATGAAAATATAGGAGACCGTTTGCATGCTTTAGATACCTGAACGTCAGTTCGATACCCCAGCGCCAATGATAGCAGGCTTTGATATCCTCCAGATCAAAGGAGTGCGGAAGATTAGTGATCATATACTCATATGTATTTTCAGCAACTTTGATCTTTAGGACACGAAACTGCATGAAATAAAGGTGTTTTCCATCCAGAAGGGGCTGGAAGTGGGGGATATTTTTGTTGGGATTCATGTAGCGATAAACGTCGGACTGCTCTTTCATGATATTAGTAAGTTTATCCGTATAAAACCGTTTGATGATGACGTCGAATTCCTCCTGTTCATCAGGGAGTTCCTTTATATAAGAAGAAAGTAAGCTTCGAGATGAAGAAGGAGCTTTTACCCTGAAGACATATTTCAGATGTTTCAGTTCACAGTGAAAGAGTAAATCGTAAGATTCATAACCTCTGTCAGCAGTGACGATGTATTTTTCCGGGACATCCGGCTGGAAATGATCAAGCATGGTATGAAATGCCTGCCGTTCATCGGGTTCCTGGCCTGGCTGGATGACAACATCCAGAAATGCTTTGCTGATAACATCAACGAAGCCGTTCAGGTGCATATGGTTATAGCCTTTATAATCAATCAGACGAGGTTTGTTGTAATCCTCGATAATTTCAGAATTGGTGGTATAGACAACATGGCAGCCATCACAGGCGAGAATGCAATGATCTTTAAATTTGTTGGTAGTAGCTGGAAAAGAAGCCGAAAATTCTGAAAACAGATACTCAAAAGCCGAAAGAGAGATTTGATTCCGCCGCTGATTAAAAGCCGACTGTGTAGGGATGAGATCCGGATCCATGTCAAAGTAATCCATGATCTCATCATTGGTACTGCCCTTACCCATACCTATGATCAAACGCATCGTATCATAGAAGGATAATTTTCCAAGATCCTGCCGCATGAAGTCTCGGCCTGGATTGTTGGAAAAGAGCCA
>JBJENR010000163.1:0-6385 GCA_051880315.1 Acetatifactor sp. | reverse complement strand
CATTTTAATGATGATGTTCTTTTCGGTGAGAACTGGAATAATCAGGATATTGATCTTAAGACCAGAAGTATCATAACAGTGGTGGCATTAATGTCCTCCGGAATAACAGATTCTTCTTTAAAATATCATTTACAAAATGCAAAGGAACACGGCGTGACACAAAAGGAGATTGCGGCAATTATTACGCATGTGGCATTCTATGCAGGCTGGCCAAAGGGATGGGCGGTTTTTAATCTGGCAAAGGAAGTCTGGCAGCCCAAGGAAGGAGATTTGCCATATGAAGATGAGGCTATGAGAGCACATGCAAAATCGATGGTATTTCTGATCGGACAGCCTAATGAAGCATTTGCAAAATATTTTGTAGGACAAAGCTACCTTGCTCCGGTATCCACGGATCAGGTTGGAATTTTCAATGTAACCTTTGAACCCGGATGTAGAAATAACTGGCATATTCATCATGCAAAAAGTGGTGGCGGACAGATTTTGGTATGCGTAGCCGGACGGGGATATTATCAGGAAGAAGGTAAGGAAGCGGTAGAAATGAAACCGGGTGACTGTATTAATATTCCGGCAGAAGTGAAACACTGGCATGGAGCGGCTCCGGATGAATGGTTTTCGCATCTGGCAATTGAGGTGCCGGGAGTGGAGTGCTCTAATGAATGGTGTGAGGCAGTATCAGAGAAAGAGTACTCTGAGGTAAGATAAGGAGTGGACTATGGAATACGGTAAACTCGGAAATACAGATATAGAAGTGTCAAAATTATGTGTGGGATGCATGAGTTTTGGGAAAGCCGGAACCATGCATGACTGGACGCTGGATGAAGCAGAGAGTGAGAAGGTGATAAAGCATGCCCTTGATCTGGGATATAACTTCTTTGATGCAGCAAATGTATATTCAGCAGGAACAAGTGAGGAATACTTGGGAAGAGCGTTGAAGAGAAACATAACAAGAGATCAGGTTGTGATTGCATCCAAGGTTTATTTTAATGAAGGTCGTTTATCAAAAAAGGCAATTATGAGGGAAATAGACGGAACTCTGTCACGTCTTAGAACCGACTATCTTGATTTATATATCATCCATAGATTTGACTATGATACACCAATTGAAGAAACTATGGAGGCACTGCACGAGCTGGTAAAAGATGGAAAGGTCAGGGCACTTGGCGCATCTGCCATGTATGGATATCAGTTTTATAATATGCAGGTAGTTGCAAGGAATAATGTATGGACACCGTTTTCGGCAATGGAGAATCATTATAATTTGCTTTATAGGGAGGACGAACGGGAATTGATACCAATTTGTAGGCAAATGAATGTTTCTCTAATGCCGTATAGTCCTCTTGCAGCCGGACATCTGGCAAGACCGCTGTGGAAGTCAGATTCTCTTCGTGGAACCACGGATAGGGTTGCCATGGGAAAATATGATAAGACAGAAACAGAAGATATAAAGATAGTTAAACGTGTAGCGGAACTTGCAGAAAAGTACAATTGCAAAATGTCTCAGATAGCCATTGCGTGGCAGTGGGAAAAGGGGATTTTATCACCGATTATTGGAGCAACCAAAACGCAGTATCTGGATGACGCAACCGGAGCATTTGACATTAAATTAACTGCCGAAGACCTTGCATATCTTGAAGAGCCATATGTTCCACATAAGATAGTTGGTGCAATTGATAAAAATCCGGCGCAAGGTGTTATTTTGCTTGATGAAAAGAAATAATAAAGAACGAGGTGTAGCCATATGAAGAAATATTTATCAGTTATTCTGGGAATTATACTCACAGCCTGTCTGGTTGCATGTGGTAGTTCTAACAAGGATTCCGTGAACGATGATAAACAAGAGGTAATTAACAATCAGGAGGTATTTGATACAGAGGAACAAGAGATATCAGCAGAAAACAAACAGACAGAGATGGCTGCAAATTCTGAACAAGAAAATAAAGGAAAGGCAGCTGTTGTGTATTTTTCCGGAACAGGAAACACAAGAGAGGTTGCAGAATTACTTGCAGAAGAAGCTGACGCTGATATTTTTGAAATCATTCCGGAGAATATGTATACTTCAGATGATTTAAACTATCATGATGATAATTGCAGGGCAAATCGGGAAATGAATGACGATTCGGCAAGACCTGCGATTAGCAATGATTTAAATGCCGTATCAGAATATGATGATATCTATCTTGGATATCCCATTTGGTGGGGTACTGCTCCCCGCATTATACAGACATTTATAGAAAGCTATGACCTTAGTGGAGCAACGGTCTATACATTTTGTACCTCAGGAGGCAGTGGGATTGAAAAGAGTATATCAGATTTGCAGCAACTGTATCCTGATATAAATATTGCGGGTGGAAAACGGTTCAATAATGCAACAGAATCGGATATAAAGGAATGGATAGAAAGTTTGAATTAATTCATGCTAATGCGCCAACTCATACATAGCTTTTATATCAGCAGGAAGATTATCTGGAATTATTGTATTAAGGCGTTCTTCGTTGCCGTCAGAAATAGCCTGTTCATAATACCAGCATTTGAACTTAATCATCGCCATATTTTTTTCAAGCTCTTGAAGTTGCTCTTCAAGGGCTTTCTTCCTGTCCTCAAAGAGTTTTTTTCGCTTCGTATAGGTAGAAGGCCCTTCGGCACACCATTCCATAAACTGTTTGATATCCTTGATTTCCATACCGGTTTTCTTGAGACATTCAATTACGCGAAGAGCTTCGATTTCGGATTCTGAAAATTTGCGAATACCGGAAGAACGTTCTATATTAGGGAAAAGACCTTCTTTGTCGTAATATCTGAGTGTTGAAATAGGTAAACCGAACATTTTCGAAATCTGACCAATTGTATACATAAAAAACCTCTCTTAAAATTTCCTAAAAATTACTTGACCTAAAGTTAGGTTTAGGTATTAGCATATAATGAGAATAACAAAAAAATGACTTTGTGTAAAGTGAAAGGAGCAAATTATGTTAGGAAATTTTACTTATTGTAATCCGACAAGGTTATATTTTGGAGAGGATTCTCTTTCAAATCTAAGTACAGAGCTTAAGAAATATGGACAAAATGTGGTGCTTATATATGGAGGAGGTTCTATCAAAAAAAATGGAATCTATGACGAGGTAATGGCTATCCTCAAGGAAGAAGGAAAGAATGTGGCAGAGATTGCAGGCGTAATGCCAAATCCCACCCTTGAAAAACTGTATGAGGGTGTTGCGATAGCAAGGAACCATAAAGTTGATTTGCTACTAGCTGTTGGTGGTGGTTCTGTATGTGATTATGCCAAGGCAGTTTCAGTATCTGTTAATTGTGAGGAAGATCCTTGGGAAAAATATTATATAAAATTTGACGAGCCTGAGTGTGAGATAATTCCGGTAGGCTGCGTGCTGACAATGGTTGGTACTGGTTCTGAGATGAACGCAGGAGCAGTAATTACCAACCATGATGCAAAGCTGAAGATAGGTCATGTTTTTGCAGATGAAAAGATTATGCCCAGATTCTCTATTCTGAATCCGAGATACACACTGACGCTTCCTCATTATCAGATGATTTCAGGAATTTATGATATTTTTAACCATATATGTGAGCAGTACTTCTCCGGAGAAGATGATAATACCAGTGATTATATCAGTGAAGGACTGATGAAGTCTGTAATACATTCAAGTCGTATCGCCAATAAGAATCCACAGGATTATGAAGCAAGGAGCAATATCATGTGGTCCGCAACCTGGGCACTTAACACATTGGTTGCCAAGGCAAAGTCAACAGATTGGATGGTACATATGCTTGGTCAGTCTGTGGGAGCATGTACTGATGCAACACATGGTATGACGTTGGCTGCAGTTTCATTGCCATATTATAGGCATATTATGCCTTATGGACTTGCGAAGTTTGTTCGTTTTGCAAAGAATGTATGGGATGTTGATGCGGCAGGAAAGACTGATGAACAGATTGCATCGGAAGGACTTACAGCAATGGAAAACTGGATGAAGGAACTTGGCCTTGTAATGAACATTACTGAACTTGGAGCAACGAAAGATATGATTCCGGATCTAGTGAAGGGTACAATCGTTATGCCTGGTGGTTATAAGGTGCTTGATGCAGGTGAGATTGAGCAGATTTTCAGAGAAAGTTTCTAAATATATAAAGAATAATGAGGACAAACTAATGAACAAGAAAGTAGTAGTGATTTCAACAAGTATAAGAGCAAACAGCAATTCGGAAGTTCTTGCAAAAAGTTTTGCAGATGGCGCATCATATGCTGGAAATGAAGTGGAGTTTATTACGTTAAAGGATAAGCAGATTGATTTCTGCAAGGGTTGCCTTGTATGTCAGCAGACTGGAAATTGCGTAATCAAAGATGATGTGACAAAGATAATGGATAAGGTCATTGACGCCGATATCGTAGTATGGGCAACACCTATTTATTATTACGAGATGTCTGGTCAGATGAAAGTACTTATTGACCGCTTAAATCCTATGTTTTCTAAGGATTATAAGTTTAGAGATGTTTATTTCCTTGCCACAGCAGCCGAGGATGAAGAGCATGTATATGAAAAAGCATTGTCAGGACTAAATGGCTGGATTGATTGCTTTGATAAGGCGGAACTTAAAGGATATGTTTTCTGCGGTGGTGTAACTATGGGTGGCGAGATTTCAGGCAATACTAAGTTGAAAGAAACATACGACATGGGAGCCGGTGTATAAGCATGAAGGGACATATATTACACATATCTACGTTTATTGCTTACTTGATTCTTGCACTTTGTTTGACAGCGTGCGGAGGTAGTAGTTCTGAAAATTTGCAGGAAACAAATGATATCACAATGCATGAGAATACGACTTCTGAATCGCAGGTGGAAATTCAGAATGATGCAGGCAAGTCAGATGAATACACGAGGATTACGGCTACCATTGAAAACACTGATGATGTAAGTGAGGATGCTGGTATGAAATTATATATAAATGACACAGAGATTCCTGTTTCTTGGGAAGATAATGACACAACAAAAGAATTGATGGAGCAGGCTGAATCAGGGGATATTATTGTATCAATGTCTATGTATAGCGACAATGAGCAGGTTGGTTCTTTGGGAAGAAGTTATATAAGGAATGATAAGCAAATTACAACACATAATGGCGATATTGTTCTGTATAATGGAAATAATATTGTTGTATTCTATGGATCAAATTCGTGGTCATACACAAGACTGGGAAAAATGGATATGTCAGAGCGTGCGGTTATAGAATTGCTGAGTAACGGAGACGTAGAATTGAAAATTTCCATAGAATGAAATTGCTGTTTTTTCTATACGAAGAACTCGACAGATTCCAGCTTGTCAAGTTGATGATAGCCGAACAACTTGATATTATCTGCGTATATAGTATGGCAGGTGGTTAAGCAATTCTATCTGCATAAAATAGTGCATTTTAGAGGGTGGGTTCAAATGAACCCACCTTTTCCTATTAATGGGTTCATCGTTAATTTGTATCAAAACCTTTGTCCTAACAAATTGATATAGATATCTAGTGGGAGAAACACTTATCCAGTAATTACGCAACCTTCTCATAAGGCAAATTATGAATTCTAATTTTGTCGCATATTTGCTATAATACATAAGGTGAGTCAAAAAGTGGAGCACCTTTTTAAAAGTGACGCCAAAAAGTGGAGTACTTTTCCGAAAAGTGCGTCAAAAAGTGACGCACCTTCCGAAGCGGGTATAAAATTTCAACAAAAAAGGTGGGTCAAAAAGTGAGTCAAAAAGTGACACACCTATATAAATATAGGGGGTTTTAGGGGGATTCCCCTAACAAGATGCATGGAAATGGCCTGTGGCCACAAAATGCGTATCTTGCAGAAGACACTATGAGAAATTTTCAATATGTAATTTGAACATAACTGTATAAGGGAGGCAACGGTATGTCCCAAGGCAGATTAAGTCTTGTAAAGAAGTTTCGATTGAGTCCGGAGGAAGCCGCAGAACTGGCAGAAAAATCAGAGAAGATGAATATGTCCGAGTCGGAGTATCTGAGGTTTATGATTTCGCAGAAGCCTACGGATTATCCGGAGATGAGGATTTTATTGAGGGAGCTTATCAATGAAGCAAATCACATTGGTACGAATATTAACCAGATTGTACATAATAATAATTCCGGTTTATATTCAGAGACGGATAAGGAACAGCTGGTGGCATATATGAGAAAGCTGAATGTAGAAGTGAATAAGGTTTACGAAGTGATAAGTGAAAGAAGGTCCGGAAATATGTAAGCGGAATTTTTTTGAATCGAAAATATTGCCTTTTCTGTAGCGAGGCTGTATCATCAAGAAAAGAATTATCAGAATTATTTTGAAAAGATGTAGAAGCGACTAAGGAAGGAGGGAAGC
>JBJENR010000162.1:0-1902 GCA_051880315.1 Acetatifactor sp. | reverse complement strand
CCTTTTGTTAGAGAAAGATTGTAAAAAACATTAAATTTAACATATATTAACCAGAAAAAATACTCGAATCTCAAAAATTTTACATTAAAAACTCCTTCATATTGGTGTAAATGGCAAATGACAGATGCGAATGTCACACCTATCATTGTAATAATTCTTCCTATCTTCTTGGATAGAAAACCAATACCTGATTTATCCGAGAATAATCTTCTCCTTTGCCGGATGACATAAAGAGAATGTTCTTTTGCTGTCTTTGTTTGTATAGCAGAAATCGCATGAATTTATAATATCCATACCTATCACCACGTCATAATCTGAATTGTCATTTAGCAGAACCTGAACATTTAGCTCTGCCGTTCCTGTAGGAAGGATGACATGAACAAGATAAGTCCATGATTCAACATCACCTCCTGCACTCGATATTAGTGCTTTGTTCTTCGGTTTTAGCCCCAAAGCGTCCACAACTGCCTGTGAAATCAGGGTGTTGGTTGCTCCTGTGTCCCACAAAACATTCTCAACTTGGCAATGAACAGGAACAGCCACATTTGCCGACAAATCAACGGCAGGACATACAATAACGTTTGTAAGAATAGCCTCTGGCTGGGTCTCGTATTCTTTTGTATATATAGCCATTCTTACCTCAGTTCGATTTTTCCTGTATATGAAGTTTGTTGCGGAACTGGCTCATCTGTGATAAGGCGAACCAAACGGACATAGCCTGTCCGTGCAGTTCTGTTTCCATTAAATACGGAAGTCTGAACTGCGGTCGCAAAATCTATTGTCTTGTTCTTTATTACTTTCATATACCTAATAATTAAAAATGTCCCGCCGGGTACGCTGTTCTGATGGGAAGCGAGCGGGATTTGTTGGTGCAAAGGTAGTCATTTTATTCCAAAAGTCCGAATAATCCAAAGAAAAACTGCTTATAACACCTCGGAATTTAACATTTTGTCAGAAATAACAGGATTTCACAGCCCATTTTTCTGCTTAATTAGTAAATCTCTCTTGTATATAATGATAGTGCATTATACTTTCGACAACAACAAATATCGCCACACTTATACCTCCAAGGTTGCATTTGGGGAACAAATACGAAATGTAAACAGATGACTTCACTCTATCTCAACCACATAGCATCAGACATTTACATTCTCAATAGAAACGCACAGTGCCATTTCACCTCACACCTTTTTTCTTTTTTCGACAGTCCTTTTTTCAACAAAAGGGAAAAGAAGAAAACGAGAATGACGGATTGTACGTTGATGCCCGACACCTCAGCCCCATCTTTTCTTCTTTTACTGCAAATGGTCTTAACCTCATTATGAGGATGTGAGTTCGTTTCAAACGACCCCATCGGTGGAACAATATTACCTTTCACCTTTCCGACACGGACGGACGGAATAGCGAGCGGAGAGCATCAAGTTTACTTGAATGTTATCCCGAGTCATGACTTTTGACGATGGTCAAAAGTAGACATTGAACCCGAAGAGAAATGCACAGTTGTAATGCCAAGGCAAAATCCGACCTCCAGTTACACTTAGTTGTCTTTACTTGCCATGTATAGTTTGCAATCGGTCAAAATGCCGTGTTAATGAATGTAAACGGCAAAATCGCAAATTGAAGGCTAATTTATCTTACTGAACTTTCGTCCTTCGATATTGACCACAAGTTTGCTTCCTTGTCTCATTTTGGGAACAATTTTATTTTCAAACTCGACAATCAGTATTGTATATCAACCACTTACGAGGATATTGTGCGTTTCTGAGGAGATTGCGAAGTACGTGCCTTTCGTCGTGAAGCTCTGTTATGCCATCGCTGGCGTTGTTGCTGTGGTCGGTGCGATCTCGGTTTACATCGCCATGAACAACGAGGAGCAGGATGTCAAGAAGAAGATAATGATGG
>JBJENR010000161.1:0-6608 GCA_051880315.1 Acetatifactor sp. | reverse complement strand
GTCCAAAATTGTCACAAATTGTTTGCAGGCTGCGGAACCAAGTTGCACTAAGTATTGACAAAATATTCTGACAGCTTCAACTCGATGGTACTTTTGAGCCTGGCACCTTGTAACGAGGAGCGTCCGCCGTGAGGTTACCACCAGACCGGAATTACGTGAAAAATTATGAGAAACAAAAAATGTAACGAAAAAGAACCGTGAAAATTCGTGAAAATCAATTAAAACAGCTCAAAAATCACGAAATTCAGACCAAATTCGTGGAACTAACATGCAACTATTATCAAAAATTTTCAAACTACAGGGTATTATGATTAATTCCTCCTGTCAAATCAGCAAAGCGCGATTTGACAATTTCTCTATAGCCCGGAAAAATGAATTTTTTTACTCACGACGATAAGTAACAAATGTAAAAAGGGTCAAAATATTAAAAGCATGGCTTCCGAAGTAATCCCGGGAGCCTTTTCTTGATTAGTGTGTTCTTTTCGGGTCTTGTGTGTCTGTTGCAGATGGGGGACCCCGTAGCGGTATAAAATGTCGCACGGCACGTGGCCACAATAGAATATCCGAAGCAAAAGCGAAAAATATTGTTATAATTGTAGCATTTTTGTCTGCTGTGTTGTATTACTGGTGAAGGGTGGTGAGAATATGCATATGAAATCATTCTGCGCAGATGATTATCGTAATCAGAAAGAATACATACAAAAAACGATAGAAACATATTCTCCGATGGTATATCGTCTTGCCTATTCATTGGTAAAAAACAGGGGTGACGCGGATGATATTCATCAGGAGGTATTTCTCAGGTTGATTAAGTATCAGCCGCGCTGACCAGAGCACGGAAAAAATTGAGTGAAATATTAAAGGAGGATGTCTGATGTTTCAGGAAGAATATTAAAAGCCTACGACAGAATCAGTGTGAGTCAGGCGAAGCTACAGGATTTATTGATACAAGCAGAAGAAAGTGCGGATCAAAATGAAAGCAGATTATTATTTTTGATACGTCCCATAGCAGTCTCGGTATTATCCCTGTGTTTGGTCTGCGTATTTGCCCTGCCTGTATTGGCGAAACAGATTCCTGCGGTTTATCGTGTGGTTCAGCAGTTTGCACCTGCCCTTGCAGAATATGTGCTGCCGGAGGAGGTCAGTGACACCCAAAGCGGCATCACAATGCAGGTAGTGGCGATTCATGTCAACGGAAATAACGCGGAGGTTATTCTGTCCTTCCGGGATGCGGAAGGCAGCAGGAGGGATCAGATTAACGGAAAGGTAGATTTGTATGACAGCTATCGAATCTACAATTATGGGGAAAGGGCTGTGATAGGAGGGAGGTAGCTTCCTGGAGTATGATGAGAGCGAGGATAAGGCATATTTCAGGATAGAAATCACATCTGACCGGATATTTGATCAGGATAAGATGAGATTAGCTGTGACCGGATTACTGACCCATTGTACAGAAGAAGAGCGCAAAATCAGTTTGGAGGAAAGGATAGATAATCCAAAGGAGAAGGTGCGGCAATACAATGGAATTGCCGGGACGATTGAAAAGAGGGAAATGATTCCGTTTTTTGAAGATGGAATAAATGATACCACTCGCATGGTGCGGGTTATGGATGAGGTGGAATGTTTTCTATTACCGATGGCAGCGTGAAGGGTAATTGGGAGATTACCACATGAAAAGACCTGAAGTGTTAGCTTCAGGTTTTTACTATTGACATATATAGATAATCGATATATACTATAGATGTTCGATATATAGATTATCTACATAAGGAGGGTGAAAAATGGCTGTTGATAAAGCTTTGCTGTCCGGAAGCATGACATTGCTTCTGCTCAGATTACTTGCAGAGAAGGATATGTATGGATATGAGATGATTGATACTCTGCGCAAGAAATCCTGTAATGTATTTGAATTAAAGGCCGGAACCCTGTATCCGCTGTTACATGGATTAGAGGAAAAAGGATTGCTAACGGTGTATGAGCAGGAGTATGCCGGCAAGACAAGAAAGTATTACAGTATTACAAAAGAAGGCAGAGGCTTGCTGGAAGCCAAGAAGGCAGAATGGCAGGAATATCAGGCTGCTGTAACCAATGTACTTGCAATGGGGGTATAGTCATGGAGGAATATTTGGAAAAGCTATTAGCACAGATTCGTTGTAAAAAGGCAAGGCCTTATATCGCCGAGGAAATAAAAAGTCATATTGAGAGCCAGGTCGAAGACAATATTTCTGCCGGAATGACACAAGAGGAAGCTGAGAAAAACGCAGTTATGGACATGGGGGATCCCATCGAAGTCGGCATAGCCCTGGACAGAATTCATAAGCCCCGGGTGGCATGGACATTGCTTGCAATCGTGGGAATATTAAGCTTGTTTGGAATTCTGGCCCAGGTGTCCATTCTCCATCAGACCGGTTTTTCTGGCCTGGAGCCATTCAGACAAGAGACGTTACAGCTATTGACGGAAGGGTTTGTTTCCTCTGTAATTCTTGGTTTTATCATTATGAGTGTCATGTATTTTATCGACTATACTATGCTTGCGAAGTATGCGAAGGTAATTGGTCTGTTTATCATTGCCATGGGCATGTTACTCTTGGGGAAATTTTTCGGTACCGATATTAACGGGATCCGCTACAGCATTGGTTTTGGAATGTTCCGGGTATCAGCTTCCTGTGTCATGATGTTTTATGTTCCGATTTATGGTGCAATTCTGTATCGATATAGAAATGGAGGTATTTCAGCCTTGCTAAAGGCTATTGTGTGGCTGATGATTCCGGTTCTTATCACCCTTCGGATTCCCTGTTTTGTTGTGGCGGGTATTATGATGATGAGTATGCTGGTGCAGCTGACGGTGGCGATAGGGAAGGGGTGGTTTCAGATACCGGTCCGAAAGACAATTGCATGTTTGTGGTCTGCATTCCTCCTTTTACCGGCTCTTCTGTTATTTATTCTATGTGCATTTGATTTTCTGAGAACCTATCAGACGGATAGACTTCGCAACTTTTTCATGGCTTCGGGAGAAGTGAGTTATGTGACTTCGCTGCTCAGAGCATTTGGCAGAAATGTTGTGATGTTTGGAAACAGCGGCGAGGATGTGATTGGTCGTTTGCCTGAGTTTAACAGGGATTACATTTTTTCTTACATTTTGAGCAGCTATGGTATGCTTGCCGGAATCCTGCTTGCCGCAGTGCTGACAGCCCTTGTCATGTTTATTTTCGGGGCGGTCACGAAGCAGAAGAACGAGCTTGGAATGGTGATGGGCTTCGGTTGTGGTATGATATTTCTGCTGAATATCTTGATAAATCTGTCAGTTGTTTTGGGAATCATACCACCGGTTTCCTCTTTCTTACCGTTTGTCTCCATTGGGAGGGACAATATCCTTTTATGCTATGTGCTGTTGGGAATGGTTATGAGTATTTATCGATATAAGGATGTATACCCTCGCCACGGAATCCCTCTTTTGTTATCAGCCGGAGAAACGTACCGGTAACGGCTTAATGCTTTAGCAAAGCAATCAGTTCTGTGCGATTCGCGCACTGTATTTTTTTGAGAAGAACACATCCTTTTCCCTGGCAGATAAATTGCAACGTCTTGCAATATCCTGAAGGATTGCTTCCCGGCTTTCTTCAGGTGTTGCAAGAGATGATTAGTAAGTTTTTTGATATAGTGGGATAAAGTCAATAGCTGTTATAAAGAATAGAATGGGAGGCTGCTCTTACGTTTCATGAACAGGGCAAAGAGGGTAAGCCCAAAAACTTGAAATACATAACCGGTTACTTCTGCCAGAAGATCAATCTTTTCTGCAAAATAGAAATTCATCATACGATACAGCCAGGTCAGATAGCCGGAACCGGTCCATAAAAAATAATCAAATCAGGAGAGATATATATACCAATGAAATAACAGATGTTTTCTTATGCGGCTTTTTGACTAACTTAACAGAACACATATGTAGTATTCTTTTACTTTCTATCTTAAGTTTACCATATTCTATCACATCTATGGATAAAATTCATATTTTTTCCCAAAATAGTACAACCTACACCAAAACTACCCCTTTTTTAGAGGTGTAAAAATCAACTCTATAAGGTGGGGATAGTTAATTTGTTACTGAAATTCTGGTAGAATCACAAACGAAACAAGCCTAATCATGGGAATATTTTGCTTATGACAGAGATTCCGGAAGGAGTGAGGAGAAACTTATGTTAAAAATTTTGACCCGAATGAAAAATACGATTAAGAGGAAAAGGTGTGCCGAAAGTATACTGGCAGGTTTTCTGGCAATCTGTATGGCTGTGACCGGTATACCCTTCGGAAAGCTGCAGGTACAGGCCGAGGGAGAAGCTGAGGTCTATCAGATTTATGCAACCTTCCCGGCTGCAGAGGGAGAAATCACAGATTTTGAGATTGCAGAGACGCAACCTGATGGAAAAGAGTTGTATGCGAAATTAATCCGAAACGGCAGCTATACAGTAACGGCTGAGGACAGTAATTTGCCGTTGTGGATTGACAATGCGGCAGTCACCAACCCTGGCAACTATGAGGTTAATTTTTGGGACATCAGATTATCCGGCAACAGCTCTCTGAATATGGGAAGCTATACAATCAGCAGTACAGTTGACCGCTTTCCTGCATTAAATTTAGAGCCGATAAGCCAGGGTACAGTTAGTGCAGAAGCTTTGCAAAGCTTTTATAATTCGTCAACATACATTGGAGAAAATGCAAAGCTCTACGATTATTCATTTACCGAGGACACCACCTGGACCGGGTGGAGGAATATGGAGACCCTGATTGTCAATGAAGGGAAGACTCTTACAATTGCAAAGGGACAGGATGAGGAAAGCGATTTTGCAACAACTATCGAAGCACAGAATGCCGTAATCAATGGTACTGTCTTGGTCCGGGACTCAACTCTGGAAGCGGCAAATATGCTCACCATCCTTGACGGAGGGAGTCTGACCGTTGGAGACGGTGCGTATCTGAGCGGAAGCGGTAACGGATGCCTGGAGATTCGAGGTGGTGCGACTGTCAGTGGTATTACGCTTTACGATGGTGACGGGACAACAGAGTTTCATGATTTTTCCCATACTGAAATGTTTGCGTGGAATGGGGAAAACAGTAAATGGGTGAGACAGGCAGGGGGAGGCTCCGGAGGTGGACTTCCGGATAATCAATATCGCATTATAAAAAATGGTGATGGAGAACATAGCCTTACAGTGAATGGTGCACCTTCGCAATTTGATGAAGGGGACGCAGAACGAGAATTTCGCGCTGGTGATAGAATTGAGTTTACCATTACCGGTAATGTTTATAAGGTTATGCTTGTAACTAACGATTCGGAACAGGAACTTACGGGGACAGACGGAAGTTACAGTTATACCCCTGCTTCGGAAAGTGGTTTCGAGATCGTTGTATATACGTCAGAAGAAGCTTACTATTATGATCAGTGCCGTCCCGGAGAGGGAGAATTTTTCGTTGAGTATCAGGTTCGCTATCGGGATGAGGAAGCAAATAATGGCGAAAATAAGGTTACGTGCGATTCGGCAGGGTTGGGAGGCAATTTCGTAAGTTCCGTGACCTATGGCGAATGGACAAAACTGATATTGAAGAACGAAGTAACAAGTGTGCGTCTTACGATTACTGTAGCAGAGGGTTATGAATATGTGGTGAATCCCAATAGTATTTCGGTAAGTGATGATGTAATAGATTGGGATGTATCAAGCGGAGACAGGTCTGACAGACCGGAGATTAGCTTTGAAAAATCAGGAAGTGGTGGCGACCCCGATGGACCCGGTCCCAGACCTGTCGGTCCTGAGGAACTGAAAGACTATATTGAAGGTCAGCAGTATGCTTTCGGTGACTGGGACGAAGATGGGAATGTAGACGCTGACGATGTTAAGCTTGGCATGGCATATCAGATTTTTTATCCCAAGTTCAGTCAGAACCCGGGTCTGCAGGATGAATATCAATTATCCGGACATCAATCGCTATTGGATAATGATAATATAATAGTTTCAGCTGCTCCTGATAAGAATATTACTGCGAAAGATGCGGCAGGTACTAATCGTACCATACCTGCATATTCCTACACGGTAACCCTGACAAGCGGTGAGTCGGCAGAACCTATTACTGCCACCGGAACTGCTTATGCTTTCAGCTTCTCAGACGACAGCAAGTATCAGAAGAATAATCGTGGCTGTGTAATTGCGGTAACGGAAAAGAACAATGTAAAAAGTTATTTCCTGCGCTGTGCTAATGCTTATACGGCAGGTACAAAGTCGGATACCACGCTGATGGTTTCAGGAGGAAATCCGGGTGAGGCTCCCATTGTTGTAGTGTCGGATTTTGACGTGATTTACGATGAACAGGAAAAAACCTATGACAGGAAGGTATCTGTTTTTGGAAATGGAGCCGGTCTCGATACCCTGTTTTCCCAGGAAGAGGACAAGGATATCGTAGCTTATCAGGGCAGAAATGAAAATCTGATTCGCGACATAGGAAAAGGTGCTTCCTGGGGAAGTATTTTCTCCGTCTTTACCTTCTGTCAGAAGTCCTTTGAAGGAGTTCAGGTACAAGGAAGCGGTGCAAGCGGAAACACCCCTTCCTGGGCATTT
>JBJENR010000160.1:0-6621 GCA_051880315.1 Acetatifactor sp. | reverse complement strand
AGATGAGTTGAAGAAAGCATATGCATCTAAGTTTGAAAAGAATATGAAGCGCTGGTAAATTCCGTTTTATCTTTATGAGGAGGACTGTCTTGAAAGAAATTAATGATAGAAGAAGCATACGAAAATATAAAGATACCTCTGTTAATAAATCGGATATTGAAATTATTCTTAAAGCAGGAATATTAGCACCCTCAGCAAAAAACAGGCAACCCTGGAAATACTATGTATATGCAGGATATGAAAAAAATAAACTGCTGGAATGTATGGAAAGTGGATTAGTAAGAGAGCGTGATGGGAATAAGTTATTGCCGCATTCACAGAACGGTTTACCGGATGCTTTTAATACATTGAAAATAATGAAAGAAGCACCTACGCTAATTATCATTGAGAATACAAATGGATTATCTCCGTATTCCGAAATTGATGCAGATAAAAGAGTGACAGAAATATGTGATACATTATCAATTGGTGCATCCGTACAGAATATATTATTAACTGCAACTGAGTTAGGATATGGTACATTATGGATTGCCAATACTTGTTTTGCATATGATGAATTGGTAAAATTTATTGGTATAAAAGGACAGTTAGTAGGTGCGATATCCTTAGGTGTTCCTGATGAAATGCCTAATCAAAGACCACGAAGACCATTTGTAGATGTCGTCGAGTTTAGATAACAAAAATTTTGTGTTTGGAGGAAAGCCTATGAATGAATTATGTATGATAATAAAGGAAATGGTTAGACCTAATTTCTTAAATATTAGAACATCAATAAAAACATATGATAGAGATGCTTTATGCTGTGGACATCCATTGTGGAGATGGGCCTATCACGCATTGCATTCCGCAGATAAATGGTTTATTAATCCTGCGGACTATATCGAACCGGTTTTTCATGAGGAGGGATTAGATGATCCGGAAAAGGAATGTGATGTAATTCTAACAGATGAGAAATTAATGGAATATTTGGCAGAAATAGAACAAAAGACATATGATTACCTGGATTCATTAACAGATGAGAAGCTATATGAAAAGCCAAAAGGATGCCCATATACAAGAATGGAATTAGTTCTCAGACAATTCAGGCATATTTCATTTCATACAGGAATGATAAATGGACAAACGGCTGTTACAACTAATGAATTTCCGATGTGGGTATCTGATGCTTCAAAATATGTTGACGATGGAGTCTTTTTTGGAAGGTATAGAAAAGGAAAGACAATTATATAGAACTCATTTTTTGTTATTTTACGGCAGTCCTTAACCGGGCTGCCGTTTTTAGAAAAAAAAGAATTACTTACCATTTTTATGCAACGAAACAGGATGTTCTGCGAGTAGATAGATGAGGAGGTGAACGGATGGAAGATAATCGCATTGTTGATTTGTATTGGCAGAGAAGTGAGAATGCAATTGTTGAAACTGCAACAAAGTACGGAAAATATCTGCACAGTATTTCCTATCAGATTCTCTTAAATACTGAAGATGCAGAGGAATGTGTTAACGATACATATAGTGATGCCTGGCGAGCTATGCCACCTCATCGCCCTTCCATTCTTGCAACCTTTTTAGGAAAGATAACACGACGAATCTCAATTGATTTATGGAGAAAAAACAGTGCAGATAAGCGGGGTGGAAGTGAGATTACCCTTGCTCTTGATGAACTGGAAGAGTGTGTATCAGGAAAAGGCAATGTTGAAGCTGAAGTAGAACGCTACGAATTGCAGAGAAGACTCAATGCTTTTCTGAAGGCTCTACCTCGGACGGAACGCCGGGTATTCATGTGCCGGTACTGGTATATGGATTCTGTTTCCGATATTGCTAAGCAGTTTGGCTATTCTGAGAGCAAGATTAAGTCGATGTTGTATCGGACGAGAAATAAGCTCCGTGCAATGCTCCAAAAGGAGGGCTATTAAGTGAAGGCGAATGAACTGCTCGACATGATTGGTGATGTTGATGACAGCATAATAAAGGATGCTAAGAAAAGAAAGAGAACAATTCCACGACGATGGACTAAATGGGCAGCGGTTGTTGCGTGTCTGTGTCTTGTGGCAGTTGGCTCTGTCAATATATTGTTACGTTTTGATTATTTCAAAGCAGGATGCGGTGCTACGGCCGGGACGATTGTTAATGGCGATTACTACTATAATGTTCAGCATAGCGGTGTGTGGAGATATTCCAATGGAAACACAGAAAAGGTTCTCAGTGCTTACTGGAAAGAGAGTTGGCTTGTCAATGAAGCCGGTCTGTATTATATATATGGGAAGAACCTGTATAAAATGGATCTTGAAACACTCGACAGAAAAAAAATCTATTCTGCAACTGATGGTACACATATGCTCCTTGACCCGGCTACAGATGGTAACGTTATTGTGACAGTATATGATAAGAAGGAAAAGTATGCATATCAGGACCTTGTCAGTGGAGAAACAGGCGAGGTAATTGAACAACTTACGGAGCAGGTGCCATATAGCTGCATAGAACAGTTGTACACAGATCTGAATTACCGGGTTGGAGAACGCCGGATTGCATTAGTTCCGATAGATGACGGAGCGAGTGAATTAAAATACATGCCAACAGAGAATGGTGATTCTCTTTTACCGGAAGGCAATTGGACTTGGGGTTACGGTTCCTATATTGGCAAAGGAGTGTTGTCATTCCGGGTATATGACGATAAAGGAGCAATGTATCCTGAACAATTATTACTTTTTGCAGATGGCAATACACGAATAATTCCTTCCGATCATAATTACAGCAGTACAAATTTTAGTGGTGTGATTGGACATATACTTCTATATGTTGATAATGAAAATTCTGAAAACTATGGAAGTAATGGCAATGGAATTTGGTGCTACGATTCAGACACTGATGAGAGATGGCAGCTTAAGATTGATGCTGAGTGCGAATTCTATGCGTTTACAAATGATGAGAATACTCTTTATTCTTGTGTACCATGGAGCCACGAGCAGACAGCATGGGAGATTATTTACCAAGGGGATAAGCCGGTTTCACTTCATTTGATAGAGAAAGATATTACAGAGTAAAACTGACCATTGTACGGCAAGGATTTCTCCTTGCCGTCGTTTCTGTGATCCTAACGTCATTCTTTACTTAAGGAATCCATTCACAATCTGGGCTTCAGCCTCGGCTTCCGTGAGTCCCAGAGTCATGAGCTTAATAATCTGTTCACCGGCAATCTTACCAATGGCAGCTTCGTGAATCAGCTCGGCATCCAGGCTGTTGGCAGTTATCTCCGGAATGGCGCTGATTTTTGCGTTGTCCATGATGATGCCGTCGCATTCCGAATGACCGGCGCAGCGATTGTTTCCGTTTATTTTAGAGAGGAAAAGCTGACGGGAATTATCTCTTGCTACGGAGCGGGAGATGATGTTCGCACTGGAGCCATCCCCATCCAAGTCAACGCAGAAGGAGGTCTCAGCTGTCTGTGTTCCGTGGGTCATAAGTTTTTCGGTGACAATCAGCTTGGCACCATCAGCAAGTCGGGCAGAGGTGGAGCGCTTAGTGGAGTCTACTCCCTTAATCTGAACGGTTTCCATCTCCATAAAGCTGTTTTCACCCAGCTCCACTACGGTTTCGGGGTTCATAATTCGTTCCCCTTTACCATCGCCGCTTCCGTAATGCTTTTCGACATATTTGACGTGTGAATTCTTTCCTATGTAGAAAGAATGGATGCCGTCGTGTTTGCTGTCTTTGTCACCACCGTTATGAATGCCGCAGCCGGCAACAATCGTAACGTCGCAATCATCACCTACATAAAAGTCATTGTACACCATCTCTGTCAGCCCACTCTGACTGAGAACCACCGGAATGTGTACACTTTCATTTTTAGTACCGGGCTTTATCACGATGTCGATACCCTGTTTGTCTGTTTTTGTTACAATATCAATATGTGCAGTGGTAGCCCTGTCCACACTGGCTCCGTTTGCACGGATGTTATAGGCACCTGTCGGCATCTCATGTAAACCGGCAACCTGCTCCAGTAAATTTTTCTGTATCTCGTCCATATCCTGCCTCCTATTTATGCCTGCTGATAGAACCGGCAGCCCTCGGTTCCCTTTAACAGCTCAGGAAGAATATTTTCCCGTTTTCCTCTGGCTTGTACCTGTCCGTCTGCTAACACCACGATTTCATCTGCAATATTCAGGATACGTTCCTGATGGGAAATGATAATCAGAGAATTGTCGCTGGATTCATGCATCTCCTCGAAAACCTTAATCAGATTGTTGAAGCTCCACAGGTCGATTCCGGCTTCCGGCTCGTCAAACACGGAAAGCGGTGTGTTGCGCGCCATGATAGAAGCAATTTCGATTCTTTTCAGCTCACCGCCGGAGAGGGAGGAATCAATATCGCGGTTGATATAGTCCCTTGCGCACAGTCCCACTTTAGAGAGATAATCGCATACATTGGGCAATTTTACCTGATTGCCTGCGGCTAGGGTAATCAGATCCTTCACCTTGATGCCCTTAAAGCGGACAGGTTGTTGGAAAGCAAAGCTGATTCCGGCTTTTGCGCGCTCTGTGATGCTGAGATTTGTGATATCCGTTCCGTTGAAAAGAATCTTGCCGGAAGTGGGCTGTTCGATACCCATGATTAATTTTGCAAGAGTGGATTTACCTCCACCGTTTGGACCGGTGATGGCAATGAAGGTGTGATCTTCAAAGGTAAGGCTGACGTCTTTTATGATTTCTTTCCGAAGCTCGGAAGAATCCGAAACCTGAAAAGACAGATTCTGTAATTCCAGCATAGCATCCTCCTAAATAGCTGCCGGGGCAGCTTATGTATCGTATTGACCTTATGGAAGGTACAACAAACATATTATAGCACAGGAAAAGTAAAAACTATACTCTTTTCCTATTTTTGTTATTGCTTTTCTTCAATATCTGTCGAATAATCGGAATATAGGGGGAATATTCTTGTTTTTTTTGGACAGGTATGATAAAATTATTTGGAAAACGTAATAAGATGGAGGGGAAAATGAACACCAAGTTTTCTGAAAAGAGATATATTAACGGCATAGCGATTCTGGGACATACTATCATCGATTCCATTATTGCGGTGGCTTATCTGGTAGAGGTAATCAAGAAATCCAGAACCATTCAGTATTATCTGCCACTTGCTATACTTTGTATTTTGCCTGTTATATTGGAACGGATACTGTACGCTAAGAATCCGGAGGATAACAAAATTCAGCATTGTGTAGGTGTTTCCTACTCTCTGTTGTATTTGTACGCCATGTTTTCGACGAACAGTGTGACTACCTTTACACTTGCATTTCCGATGTATATGATAGTCGTTCTGTATATGGATACCAGATACTGTCTCCTCATTGCATCCGGAGGAGCTCTGGGGAATATTATAGCCGTAGCTTATCATGCATTGACCATAGGATACAAGGCTGAAGAGATACCGGATGTGGAAATCCGTGTACTGGTAATGATAGTTGTGGGTCTCTTTATGACCTTTGCAACCATTGCCATGAAAAAGGTTAACAGAGCAAAAATGTACCAGATTCAGAAGCAGACAGAAGAGGCTACGGAATTGACAGATACCGTACTTGATATTTCTCATGGTATGATTACAGAGATTAAAACGGTATCTGAAAAGGTATCCCAGCTGAGTGAGTCTATGGACCGCATTCATTCCTATATGGGAGAAGTGTCTACCGGCAGTACTGAGACAGCAGAGTCCATCCAGCAACAGATGATAAAGACAGAACAGATTCAGCAGCAGATTGCAAGAGTGAAGGCGGCGGCGGAAGGTATTGAAGGCGAGATGAAGAAGGCCATTACCAGACTGGATGACGGTCACAAGCAGATGACAGCGTTATCTGAACAGATGGAGAAGTCGGTGAAGGCAAATCGTCAGGTGCTGGATCAGATGAAGGTTCTGAACGAATATACCAGCCAGATGAATACCATCATCGAGACTATCACCAGTATTGCCAACAGCACAGGCATGCTGGCACTGAACGCAAGTATCGAAGCAGCAAGAGCAGGAGAAGCAGGAAGAGGCTTTGCTGTGGTGGCAAATCAGATTTCCGGTCTTGCAAGTCAGACCAAATCAGCTACTGTGAATATTACAGAGTTAATTGAGCATATTAACGATGAGTTAAGCTCTGTGGAAGCAGCGGTTGACGTTGTTACGGAGAGTAATAAAGCCAATGAAGAAAGCACGCAGCTGGTAACTGAGAGCTTCCAGGGAATTGCCTTGGGAACAGAGAGCGTGGGACAGCAGACAAAGGAGCTGATGAGCATTGTAGATGAACTGGAAAATGCCAATCATGAGATTGTGGAAAGTATCCAGACCATATCAGCGATTACTGAAGAGGTATCTGCACATGCCAGCGAGACCTACAACGCATGTGAGGACAACAGTCTGCTTCTGGATTCTGCTACTGAAGTGGTTCTGCTTTTGAGCACAGACGCAGAGAAATTACAGCATTGTAAATAACATGTTCTGTTTGCATCAAAAATAATACTTGACTTTTTCAAAAGAAGAGGTTATTATATCTAATGTTGCAGGAAATAAACCGCAACATTAGTACGTGTGTTTAGCTCAGCTGGATAGAGCGTTTGGCTACGGACCAAAAGGTCGGGGGTTCGA
>JBJENR010000159.1:0-6698 GCA_051880315.1 Acetatifactor sp. | reverse complement strand
CTTTACTCTGGCTTCCAGGGTCGTATTTGATGCCTTCAACGCCTCTGTTTTTTTATTCAAGCCTTGAAATACATACATATAAACTATCAGGCAAATCAATGCTCCAAGCAAAAACACTGCTGCAAATACGGTCTGTGCTTTGTTCTTCATGGTCGTCCTCCTAATTCTGAGCCTGTGTACTGTCGGTGCCTACAGTTGTCTTCACTGCTTCCGGATCTTCCACTTCCACAGGATAATAATAACAGATCACCGAGAAAGACATGTATTTTACTTCCTCTTCTTCGTCCTCACTGTTCCTATCAGATTCTTCTGTAGCCTCTCCAACGTTAACATCCATGACACTATCAAAGCCTCTGAGAATCTGGAATACCTTAGCGGCCTCCTCCAAACTGGTAGTTCTCATGGTCAGTGTAATGCATTCACTGTCTGACACAAAATCCTCCACCAGAATATCGGAGGGCAGTTTCTTTTCCATCTCCTGCAGGAATGCTACCAGATTCCCATTGGGATGCTCCGTCATCTGGCATCTGCTTCTCACATAAGCATGAAGCTTGGAAATTGCCAGATATTGTTTATAGACAACCTCTGATTCCGCATATTTCTGTTCATCCGCCTTCAACTGCTGTTCCTTTTTCTTTTCCGCATTGTAGGGAAGTATGGACATCACTGCCAGACCGCCCGAGAGAACAATGGTAAAGATAATCATCAGCACTGTCAGCAGCTCATAATTGACCTTGAAGGCATTCTTCATTACCTTGGACTGTTCCCCTGCCAGGTTTACAGGATCCATAACTGCTCCGATACAGCCCACATACCTGCCGATCCCCGGCTCCTCCCCGATTCTCTGGAAACCGCTGGCATCCTTCAGCTCGGAAAGTACCTCTACCGGCAGACCCAGTTCATTGGCAAAGAGCTTATTTAAGTTGGCAATCTCTGCACCCATACCGATGAGAATCAGCTTCTCCACCGGATTTTCCTTCGACTTGGAGTTGTACAGTTCAATCACTCTCTGAAGATTTCCGGTAAGCTGGATAAAGGTCTCCGTTACCCTCTTTCTCTGCTCCGTTGCCTCCTCTGTCTCTCCGTAGACGCTGTCCTGCTCCCGAATCCTGGTCTTATCATTGAGTACTACCCTGATGCAGGGCTTCTGGCACATTTTCTTAAACATTTCCGCCTGGTCTGCATCGTACAGCCCGGACAAATCCGCCACTGCATGAAGGGCTCTGTCAAAGCCGTTTGCCAGGGTTCTCTGTAGCATCATGCTTCTCTGGGAGATGACGGATGCCACCGTGGAGCTGTCCTCCACCTTTACCACCATGACCGTCTCCGTACCGCACTCTGCCCTCATGGCCTGGAAAATACTGTTGCCGCTGTAATCAATGGTGACAAACTTCAGGCCACAGGTTGAAGCAAACTTTGCGTAGCCTCCAATCAAGTCCTTACCGGCAGCAATGGCCATAACCCGGAGGGTTTCCCTTCCCTCCTCGCTCTTTTCGCTTCCCAGCACCACATGGGCAATCTCATACATGGACAAGTCGATAGGAAAATAATCGTTGGCATTTGCCTTGATAAAGTTTCCAATCATGCTGTCCTTGATGGCAGGAATGGAAATCTCCCTGGTGACAATCTTGCTGGAGGTCACCGCAAAGATAACCTGCTTGGTCTTAATCTGATGATCAATCAATGCCTGCTTGATGGCAAGGCAAAGCTCCCCGTTGTCCTTCAGGAAACCGTCTTCCTGGGCGCCTTGGGGCGTGGGAATACTAAAGTATTTATATATCTTGGGATTCTTAACCTTATAGTCTAATTCACAAATTCTCGTTACCGAACTGCCAACCTCTATGCTAAGTATTTTGGCCATAAAAGTTTCCTCTCTGTCTTTCCGATTTATCAAGTCTTAGAACTAATAGAACAAATTTCAATACTTAAACACAAATTTCAGAAAATAAAAAGTAAAAATATTATAACGAAAAACCGCTTAAGTACCAGGTGAGGAACTGATTTCCCCAAAGGATAGATATCATAATGCCAAGGGATAAATAAGGACCCATGGCAAGCATATGCTCCTGTCCGGAAAATTTCATCCGAAGGAGATGAATGATGGAACCTAATATACAACCCACTGCAAGGGATAAAAGAATTAATTTCCATCCAATCAGCAGACCGCAGACTGCCATTAGCTTCACGTCACCGCCACCCATGGCGGCACCCTTACTGATTACTACAATCAGATACAAAAATACGCTTACTG
The DNA here is from genome assembly GCA_051880315.1 of Acetatifactor sp. Lineage (GTDB taxonomy): Bacteria > Bacillota > Clostridia > Lachnospirales > Lachnospiraceae > Acetatifactor. The sequence continues at coordinate 4,447 of JBJENR010000159.1, read as the reverse complement.
CAAAAAAGCCGATGACGTATTCCCACCAGTTCCGGTAATCCGTCACCACCCTGACTACTCCCAGTAGGAAAATAAAATACTGGAAACCCACAGGAATTTCAAAGGTTCTCAAATCAATGACGCTGAGTGCCAGAAGTGCACTGGACAATAAGCAGTAGAGTAGGGTTTCTACGCTTATTCCGTACACTAAAAATACTAAGATGTAAAGCACCCCGTTCAGTCCCTCGATGAGAGGGTACTGAACGGATATCTTTGCCTTACATTTGCGACACTTACCTCTTAACACCAAGTAACTGAACAGAGGTACCAAATCGTACCATTTCAGCTGATATCCACAGCTCATGCAGTGAGATCTGGTGGTAACGATATTCTCCTTCTTCGGCAGCCTGTAGATAAGTACATTCAGGAAACTGCCGATGGTAATTCCATAGAGGAATACGATGATATAGAGAAATACTGTAAGGGGCATTGTAGGGTGTGTCCTTTCCGATTAAAATCTGTTTTTATGAATTAGCACTCTCGTAAGCTGAGGAAGTAGGCCAAATTTTACTTCCGCCAAGCCTAATCTCCTTAACTCCATTGACATCATCAAAATCAACCTCCCAAGTATAACTGCTGTCAACCTTGGGTGTAGGTGCATCTACAGTACCACCGGCATTCTTTGTAATAATGGTATCACCGCCTGAAAAAGCAACACCGGATGTAATACTTATAGTATCAGCGTTTGAACTTGAGCCATCTGCAACCGCAACATTGATTGCAGTAGCGATTTCTTCCGCATTGGTGATATCGGTAGAAACCTTGGATGATTTAACATACTTTAAGTACTGGGGAGCAAGCACGCCCATCAGAACTGCCATGATGGCAATAACGATAATCAGCTCTACAAGTGAGAAGCCTTTGTTGTTCAATTCCTTTTTCATATTTTTCTCTCCTTTTCTTATAAAAACTTATTTATCTTAAACTCCGTCCCTACTACGGAGCTTAATTCAATGATTATTTAGTGGGCACAAAAGGCATTGTAATAAGCATTTCCGCCCGAGCCATCAGGAAAAATCAGATATCCTCCAAGGGAAATTTCCACCACTCCGTCCTCAAAGGAGGTGGTAATCACCCATTCCGCATTTCTGTCCTTTTTACTATAGGGCAGAACTGTCAATCCCTCCACGTCGGTAACAGTCGTTCCACCCACTCCCTGAATGTTTGCGGGTACTGACGCTCCATCCTCTCCCGCTATGGCTACACCCAGTTTGTTTGCTATTTCTCTGGCGTTTGCAATATCTGTATTCACACAGGCATTGTTGTAATACCTTACGAAATTCAGGGTCAGCACACTCGACAGCACTGCCAGAATGGCAATGACAATGATTAACTCCACTAGGGAGAAACCTTTGTTATTCCTATTGTTCGCCTTATCCATATCCTCTTCACATTTTACAGGTTATCCAGTGCCTGATACATGGTGAGCATGGGAGCCATGCAGGCACCTACCAGTACGATAACCACACCTGCCAGTATAACGATAATCATAGGCTCCAGGGCTGCCATCAGGGACTGCACTGCCACTTCCACTTCTTCGTCATAATAATCTGCAAGCTTGGCAAGCATATCCTCAGTGTTGCCGGTCTCTTCACCGATTCTCACCATGTGATATACCATGGGAGGGAAGAGTCCGCTCTCCTCCAGGGGTCTGGAGAGAGGCTGACCGATGATAATCTCGCTCTTACAGGTATCCATGGTCTCCTTGTAGTACACATTGTTCATGGTCTTGCCCACGATACCTACTGCTTCCACCAGGGGCACACCGGCTGCCATCAGGGTACTCATGGTACGTGCCATCTGGGAGGAATTCTGCTTCATAATCAGTCCGCTGAACAAAGGCAGTTTCAGCTGAATCTTATGAAAGATGTGTTTTCCCTTGTCTGTAGCGCCGAAGGCCTTAAAACCCGCTACGATACCTATGATGATTAGCAATAATACAATCCATCTCTTGATGACAAAATCACTGGCCGCCTTCACCGCCTTGGTAATCCCGGGAAGGTCTGTACCCAGGGTCTCAAACATGGAGGTAAAGTTCGGAATAACCTTTATCAGCATCACCGCTACCACGGCGATGGCCACAACGCACACCACGATAGGATAAATCATGGCTTTCTTAACCAGGGCTGCCGTCTTGGCCGATTTCTCAAAGTGCTCACTCATTCGCTCCAGGGCTACCTCCAGGCTACCGGAGGCTTCTCCTGCCGCCACCATGTTGATGAACAGTTCCGGGAAAATCTTGGGATACGCCTTCATGGAGTCTGCCAGGGTCTCACCCTTTTCCACGCTGGTCTTGACGCCCTCTATGGCAGTGCGGAGCTTCTCATTCTCTGTCTGTTCACAAAGCATCTTCAGGGTATCTACCAGGGTAACGCCCGCTCTGGACATTCCTACAAACTGTCTGCAGAATACACTCATGTCTCTGGGCTTGGGATTCCCCCCGAATTTCAGGCTGATATCCTTGGTCAGTGCAGACTGCTCATTTACCTTCAGTACGGTCAGTCCCTGGCGCTTCAGCTCCTGTCTGGCCTGCTCTGCATTGTCGGAGTTCACACTTCCTTTGATTATTTTTCCCGAGGGGGCCATTGCCTCATATCCAAATGCTGCCATATATCCTCCTTAACCGGTTTTCGTTACTCATCAAACGAAACCTTCATCATCTCATGAATGGATGTCACGCCGGACAGAACATATTCCGTCGCACTCATCCTCAAGGTATGCATGCCCTCCTTGATGGCCTGCTCCTTAATCTCATCCGCATCACCGTTCTTACTTATGATGTGCTTCAGCTTGGGGCTCATTTCCAGTATTTCATATACACCGATTCGTCCCTTATATCCCATCTGGTCACATTGGATGCAGCCGCAGGGTTCATAAATCTGAACATCCTTATCCACGGGGCAGCCCATCAGCTCCTTCTCTTCCTCTGTGGCCGACCTGGGCTTCTTGCAGTTGGGGCAGAGACGTCTCACCAGACGCTGTGCAATGATACCAACCACGGAATCCGCAATCAGATAGGGTTCAATTCCCATATCTGTCAGACGGGTTACGGTACTGGAGGAGGAGTTGGTATGCAGGGTGCTCACCACCATATGGCCGGTGATAGACGCCTGTACGGCAATGCTGGCAGTCTCCTGGTCTCGAATCTCACCGATCATGATGATATCCGGGTCCTGTCGCAGGATGGATCTCAGGGCACTGGCAAAGGTCAAATCCGCCTTGGGATTGACATGCACCTGGTTGATACCATCGATGTTCGCCTCGACAGGGTCTTCGACTGTGATAATATTTACGTCTTCTGTATTCAGCTCACTGAGAGCCGTGTACAGTGTAGTGGATTTACCGCTACCGGTAGGTCCCGTTACCAGCAGAATGCCGTGGGGATTCTTTAATATATGGTCAAACCGCTCCATCTCATTAGGCTTCAATCCCAGCTGACTCTTTTCGCGGTTCAACGCCGTCTTGGAGGCGAGACGCATAACCACCTTCTCGCCGTACACCGTAGGAAGGATGGATACACGGATATCGTACTCTGTACGGTCTACCATCTGTGTAATACGTCCGTCCTGGGGCTTTCTCTTCTCGGAAATATCCATGCCGCCGATAATCTTGATACGGGCAACCATGGCCGCCAGAAGCTTGATGTCGTATTTTCCCTTTTCATAAAGGGCACCGTCAATACGGTAACGGATGCGAACCGCCTTCTCCAGGGGTTCGATATGTATATCGGAGGCGCGCTGTCTGGCAGCCTTTTCAATCAGCTCCTTCACCAGTACAACGATAGGGGAATTGCTTACATCGGCGTCCTCTGTATCATCCTCTTCCACCGTGCCGAAACGTTCCTTGGCATATTCCTCCAGTGCCGACGCCGTCTCTGCAGAACCATAGATTCTGTCCAGGGCCATCATGATGTTCCTGGGAGTAGCAATCAAAGGCTCTACCTGGCATCCTGTAATGATGGATACGTCATCCATCGCATTCATGTCCAGAGGATCTGCCATGGCAACGCGAAGGATATTCATATTATTCTCCGCGTACTCCAGAGGCAGAATCTTATTTTTCTTCAGGACAGAGCTGGAAATCAAATCTTTTACTTCGGGAGGAATGTCGATATTCTGTAAATCGACTATGGGGTAACCCAGCTGTGCATTCAGCACCTGAGCTATAACCTCCTCGGTAACCAAGCCTTCATCTATCAGGACTTCACCCAGACGCTTGCCGGAATCCTTTTGCTTTGCAAGAGCTTCCTCCAACTGTGCATCCGTGATTGTATTACTCAATACCAAAGCTTCGCCTAAACGAATCTTCTTACTGCCATATCCAGCCATTGTGTTCTCCTGTATGTCCTATCGTAATAATGAAACATAATCATGTAAAAAAGCACACGATTGATATTAACAACATTATA
>JBJENR010000158.1:0-33702 GCA_051880315.1 Acetatifactor sp. | reverse complement strand
TTGAACCCTCGCGCCGCTATTAACGACCTGCACCCTTTCCAGGGGTGTCCCTTCGACCACTTGGGTACTTCTCCAAACATGGTTGAATCATAGCATATATATAGTTGCGAGGGGCTCGTTTCCGCTATTTAATTCCTGTCCCCGAGCGGAGAGAGTGGGATTCGAACCCACGCGCCCTTGCGGACAAACGGTTTTCAAGACCGCCTCGTTATGACCACTTCGATATCTCTCCAAGCGTTCTACCATTTTTAACGGCAAGGGTTATTCTATCAAAAACTATTTTCCCTGTCAACATCTTTTTTAAATATTTTCAAAAAAATCATTCAGGAAGATTTCAGCTGTTTTCAAATCCTCCGGCGTAGTGATTTTAATGTTGGTATAACTGCCTTCCGCCAGCTTTACCGGGCAGTCCGAAAAGAGTTCCACCACACTTGCATCATCTGTTACCGTAATTTTTTCCTTCCCTATAGTTGCTGCCTGTATCCTAAGTTTTTCGTAAGCCTTAACAATCAATTCCCTGTCAAAAACCTGAGGTGTCTGTACTGCCCAGACGGTTCTTCTGTCAGGAGTACACTTTGCAAATCCATTTTCATCCGACAGCTTGACAGTATCTTTGGAAGGGACTGCCGCCACACAGGCATGGTACTTCTGCACTGCGTCCAGTGTACTTTGCAGAATATTCTCTGTGAGAAAAGGTCTTGCCCCATCATGAATGAATACATAACCATCGCGTTTTGCAGTCTCGTCGCCTGTCTGGGCAATGACTGCCATTGCGTTTGCCACGGACTCCCAACGTTCGCACCCCCCAGCCACGATGGACCTGACCTTATGAAAACCATATTTTTCAATCACTGCAGAACGAATATACTCTATATCCGCAGCCGCTGCCACAAGAATACAATCATCAATGACAGAAGATTTCTCTACTGCCTGAAGGGAATACCATATAAGCGGTTTCCCGCCCAACGGCAGAAACTGCTTTGCCGTAGCACTTTTCATACGACTTCCGCTGCCTGCGGCCAGAATCACCGCCGTGCATCGCTTTTTCTCCATAATCGCTCCCTGTTCATCCCAACGGACAACATCCACAAAAATTAGCTGCTCAGAGTTTCAGGTTCGGCACCGCATTCAAATCGTAGCCGTGGCGTACGCCTTTCCTGTACTCATAATATCCTGCTGCGCCAATCATTGCTGCATTGTCCGTGCAGTAAACCGGCGAGGGATAAAAGAAATCAATTCCTCTTTTTATACATTCCCGTTCAAGAGCCGCTCTCAACGAAGAGTTTGATGCCACTCCTCCGGCAATGGCAAACTTTTTACATCCGTAAGCCTTCACTGCGTGCAGAGAATGTTCAACCAGCACATCAACCACCGCCTTTTGAAAGGATGCTGCCACATCAGCCTGATTGACCGGCTCTCCTTTCATCTGACAGGAATTGATATAGTTTAATACGGCAGACTTCAGACCACTGAAGCTGAAATCATACTCGTTTTCTGCCACCTTCGCCCTGGGAAAAGAAATGGCATTGGGATTTCCTTCCTTGGAAACCTTATCTATCTTCGGTCCTCCCGGATATCCCAGGCCGATTGCTCTGGCAACCTTGTCAAAAGCCTCCCCTGCGGCATCATCTCTCGTTCTTCCGATGATATCGTATTCCCCGTAGTCCTTTACTATCACAAGATGGGAATGACCGCCTGACGCCACGAGACAGACGAATGGCGGCTCCAGTTCTTTATGCTCGATATAATTGGCACTGATGTGACCGCTGATATGATGCACCCCTACCAGAGGAATTCCGGAGGCAAAGCTGATAGCCTTTGCCTCCGCTACCCCTACAAGAAGTGCTCCCACCAGACCCGGGCCGTAGGTCACCGCAATAGCCGTGATATCCTGCAGGGTAACTGATGCATCCCTGAGGGCCTGTTCTATTACCTGATTGATTTTTTCAATATGCTTTCTGGAGGCAATCTCCGGCACAACACCGCCATATTTTGTATGAAGCGCAATCTGCGTATAAATAACATTGGACAGCACTTCTCTGCCGTTTCTTACAACAGAGGCTGCTGTCTCATCACAGGAACTCTCGATAGCAAGTATCAGGACGTCCGAATTATTCAGCTGTTCCAACTTAAAAATCCTCCACCTTCCTCTATTCCGGATTCACGTTGTCCGCGGAATCCCAACCGTATATTTTCCAATGGCGCTGCTTGTCACGGCGCAGAAGGTAAACTCTGCCTTCCATCTTGCTCTTTCCGTTCTCGCTGACCGTATATGCACAATGAATTCTGGCAAAATCAAATCCGTCTGCCGAAAAAAAATCTACATTTGTACTTGCTGCCACTGCAATGGCGGTAATTCTGCAATTCGACTCATGGAAATCGGCAATATCAGCCTTTAATTTAATCATATATGTACCGACTTCATTTATCGCCAAAAGATCCTCATCATAGAGCCCTCTCGCCTTCATGCCCAGCTGTTCTATCTCCTCGTCGGTGCATTCTTCATTATAAAAGCATTTTTCCAAATCTGCATAATATTTGATAACTTCCTTCACTGTCGCAGGATAATCCTTGGATAAATCTCTGTTCAACGCTATCTGCACCGGAGTCATAACAGCATCTGCCGCTTCGATACGCGCTTTGCTTGTCATTAAGGCATAGACACCCACCAGACCGATTATGAACACTATTAATATAATTGTCACACCTATGGTGGATTTTTTCATGCTTACCTCTTGTTTCCTATGAATCCTCTTCGAAATTGAGTTCGACCGTTCTTCCGTCCCTGGCAGCTATCGTCCCCGGAAAAATCTTGCGCACTTCCCCGAGATACTCTTCAGGATGCATTAAAGACGGGCTGTAATGTGTCAGCCATAACTCGGGTACCTGTGCGGCTCTTGCCAGCTTTGCGGCCTCGTACATGGTCATATGCCGATTCTCCCTGGCCTTGGCCAGTTTGTCCTGCTCTCCGTACATTCCCTCCAGAATCAGAAGATCGGAGCCTGCCGCATTGTTTACAATAGAATCCGTGGGTCTGCTGTCTGTACAGTATGTGACCTTCAGACCTTTTCTGGCTTTGCCCAGCACCATATCCGGGGTGTAGACGCGTCCTTCCTCTTCCACTGTCTCCCCCTTCTGCAGCCGATTCCATAGTTTCATAGGAATCTGCAGTTCCTGGGCTCGGTCCTTGTCAAACTTTCCTGCTCTGTCAACCGAAAAACTATATCCATAGCATACCACACTATGATTCACCTTAAAAGCCTTAATGCGAAAACCGTCAAAAGAAAATTCCTGCTCGGGCTCCGTCACCTCCATAAACTGAAGTTCAAAGGGCAGCTCCGGAGCAATGGTTCTAAGCGCATTCACCGTGCGAGTCAAGCCCTTCGGCCCTATCAGAAGCAGAGGCTCCGTTCTCTCGGCATTGCCCATTGTCAGAAGCATTCCCGGCAGACCGCTGATGTGGTCCGCATGATAATGGGTAAAGCAGATAATATCTATCGGCTTGGGACTCCAGCCCTTCTCACGAAGGGCAATCTGGGTTCCCTCACCACAGTCAATTAATATACTTTTTCCGTTATACCGGAGCATCAGAGCCGTGAGCCATCGATAAGGCAACGGCATCATTCCTCCTGTCCCCAGCAGACTTACATCCAGCATCTGTCATCTCCATTCTTCTCCGTCCGGTGTTCGCGTCACCTGCCCCGCCCTGTACCGCAACCGGTCGCTCCCTATAATCCGAGCAATTCCGTTTCCTCCACAGCATCCACGGGAATTTTAAACTGAGAAATCATTGCGTCATAGCATTCTTCACAAAGATCAAAACAATTTTTTATACCATCTTTTTTGCTGAAATATCCAAAGCTATACTCTGCCGAGAAACAGCCCTCCTTCAGAATACCGCCCTCTACCTTTAATTCTCTGCCACAGCGGTTACATACTACCTTCTGAAGCCTTCTCTCCTGACCGTTTTCTAACCTGCGCATACTTTATCCTCCTAAAATCCGTTCCTTCCACCGTACATTTCCATCATAGCATGAACAGACTCTTATTCCAGTGGTAATTGTTACCGTTTCGTAGCGCATGTTATTTATGTCGTATATCTCTTCCACATAATATTTGCATCCTCCCTGGGGCGCTCATAAAAGCCCGGCCGGATTCCCTCGGACAGAAAGCCGAATTTTTCGTACAAATGAAGGGCAGGAGCATTGCTGACACGCACTTCCAACGTAAATGCTTCCACACGCTCCGCCTCGCCCCGGGCAATAAGCTCCTTCAGCATTGCATGAGCTATGCCTTTATTTCGAAATTCAGGTGCCACCACCACATTATCAATATTTGCCACATCACAAATATTGGTATATCCCGCACTTCCGACTAGCTCTCCGTCTGCCAGTGCCACAACATACATACAGTAGGGACGTGACAGAAGCTCACGAAAATCCTTCTCGGACCAGGGCATGGAAAAAGACTCTGCCTCTATCTCCGTAAGCCTCGGAATATCTTCTTCACAAAGCTCTCTGACCGTAATTTTCATAAGCCCCATCCTCCCGCGGCAATACACCGCCTGAATTCCCATATTCCTCTGCCTGGCGCTCCGCGTAGCTTCCTACGTCTCTTCTGCCTCGCGCTCTGCCTGGCTTTTTCTCAGATACTCCGGCTGGTGCTCTGCCGCATCCACCGTTCTTCCCTGGCTATAATAAAGAGCACCCAGCATGGCAATGCTTGCTGCACGCTGTCTGTTATTTCCCGCCATTGCATATGCATATTGTACCGTAATGTGTTCTTCAAGCACAGTGCGGTAAACCGGAACACCATCTCCGAGGAATACCACCGGCCTGTCAATTTCATTAATTTTCTCCACAAGCTCACGGATATCCACCGGCATCTGGGGAACCAGATTTTTCATGACATACCCGTCTCCCGATGCCACAAATTCATAAGCAGCCGTATATACCTGATTTCTTCTGGCATCCATCAGCGGACACACAACTCGGTCTGTTCCCCACAGATTCCATGCCAGTCCTTCCAATGTAGGTACTTCCACCAAAGGCTTCTTCAATGCAAGCCCAAGTCCCTTTGCCGTGGCGGAACCAATACGCAGTCCTGTGAAGGAACCGGGTCCGGATGCGATTGCTATGGCATCAATGGTAGTCATATCCAGTTCAATCATTCTGCTCAGCTCGTCCAGCATGGGAAGCAGAGTCTGGGAATGTGTCTTTTTATAATTGGTGGTATATTCCCCCAGCAAAACATCATCTTCCACAACTGCCACTCCGGCCACCAGCCCGGAGCTGTCCAATCCCAGTATCTTCATAAATGTACGGAACCTGCCTTTCTGCACAGGGCTCTATATTTTCCGCAGCATAATCCTGCGGTAATCGAAGCCTTTTTCAAAGTCCTTTTCAATCGTAATACGCAGGTAGTGCTCAGGCAAAATTTCTTCAATTAAGTTTGCCCACTCTATCAGGGTGACTCCCTCACCATAAAAATAATCCTCATAACCTATCTCGTCCATCTCCTCCGGAGAGCCGATACGGTACACATCAAAATGATAAAAGGGAATTCTTCCTTCTTCATATATCTGTACAATGGTAAAGGTTGGACTGTTTACAGGCTCCTCAATCCCCAGTCCCGCTGCAAGCCCCTGGGTAAACACAGTTTTGCCCACCCCAAGATCACCTATCAGCGTAAATACCTGACCTGCACAGGCTGTCTCCCCCAGAAACCGTCCCAATGCAAAGGTTTCCTCCGCACATTCGCTGTCGACACAGACCTCACCGTCTCTATTCAACTGCATCATCATTGTATCCGTATTCACTAATTTCAACTCCGTATCTTAACCTTTCCCGGCGGCATGTGCGTGGATATCATTCTAATAACATCCGTTATGTTATCTTCCAGCTGTCTTTTGGGAAATATCGTTGCATTCACTGCGGATGTGTAGAGGATAATGCTGCGGCCCGTAGACACTGCCTTATGCAATTCCTCCCACAGATACTGCACGGAATCCTCCCCCTGGGAGATGGTAATTCCCTGTTCGTCCAGCACATAATGCAGGGGTTTTTTGAAGCTTGGATTGTTTACCACCTGCTGTCTGCTCTTCAGAAACAGGCTCCAGGGCAGGTACACCAGAAGAATGGCTCCAAAAACCAGATACAGCCACTGCTTCGACATCATGGCAAACACGATAAAGAGTGCTCCGAAACAGCTTCCCAGAATACCTGCAGGACTGTTGTAGGAATGCCTCAGCATATAGTCATACAAATCTCCTGCTTCTATTTTTACATCAAATTCCATCATATTCTTTCACTCTTTTCCAATATAGTCAGGCGCATTCTTTACACTGTAATACCATGAAATTTTACTCTATCATGCAAAAAAAAGCAAGTCTTATTGTGTCATGGCATTTCCGGTATATAACTGGTAATACTTACCCTTCTGCTCTATCAGCTGCTCATGGGTTCCCCGCTCAATAATATGTCCCTGCTCAAGCACAATAATACAATCACTGTTCTTAACCGTGGAAAGCCTGTGGGCAATGACAAAGTTGGTCCTGCCCTTCATCAATGCATCCATACCCTGCTGTACCAGTTTCTCGGTTCTGGTATCGATAGAACTGGTAGCCTCATCCAGAATCAATACCGGTGGATCCGCGATGGCTGCTCTGGCAATGGCAAGCAGCTGTCTCTGCCCCTGGCTCAGGTTTGCCCCGTCACCGCGAAGCATGGTGTGATAACCTTCCGGAAGACGTCTGATAAAGCCATCTGCATTGGCCAGCTTGGCAGCTTTCACAACCTCTTCATCTGTTGCATCCAGCTTTCCATAACGTATGTTATCCATCACAGTGCCGGTAAACAGATGCGTATCCTGAAGCACTATTCCAAGGGAACGTCTCAAATCATCCTTCTTAATCTTGCTGATATTGATGCCGTCATAACGAATCTTACCGTCCTGGATGTCGTAAAAACGATTGATCAGGTTGGTGATGGTAGTTTTTCCTGCTCCTGTGGCACCGACAAAGGCTATCTTCTGCCCGGGTCTGGCGGTAAGCTCAATATCGTGCAGTATCATCTTGTTATCGTTGTAACCGAAATCTACATGATCAAAGACTACATCTCCCTGCAGTTCTACATATGTGGTGGTATCTGTGTCCTTGTGATAATGCTTCCATGCCCACAGTCCTGTTCTGGTACTGCTCTCGGAGATTTCACCCCTGTCATTCTTCACGGCATTGACCAGTTCCACATACCCTTCGTCGACCTCAGGCTTTTCATCCATCATCTTGAAAATTCTGTCTGCACCGGCCATTGCCATAATGATGCTGTTGAGCTGCATACTAATCTGGTTAATCGGCATACTGAAGGATTTGTTCAGGCTTAGGAAACTTGCCAAGCCGCCAAGGGTCAGCCCCGAGACTCCGGTAACCGCAAGGATACCCCCGACGACTGCACAGACCACATAGCTTAAGTTACCCAGCTGGGCGTTGACAGGTCCCATGATATTTGCAAATTTGTTTGCCTTATATGCACTGTCGCAAAGATTCTCATTGAGTTCCAGAAACTCCCTCAGTGCCTCCTTCTCGTGACAGAATACCTTAACCACCTTCTGGCCTGTCATGGTCTCCTCAATACAACCGTTGAGCTGTCCCAGCGCTTTCTGCTGAGCCACAAAAAAACGGCTGCTTTGAGAAGCAATCTTCTTGGCCGCAACCAACATAACAAATACCATAACAAGTGTTACTAATGTCAGCGGCACATCCAGTACAATCATTGCCGCAAGAGTGCTGACAACGGTGATGGTACTGTTCACCAGCTGAGGAATACTCTGGCTTATCATTTGGCGCATAGTATCAATATCGTTGGTATACATGGACATGATATCACCATGGGCATGGGTATCGAAATACCTGATAGGAAGGCTCTCCATCTTTTCAAACATGTCATTGCGGAGATTTCTCTGTGTCCCCTGGGTAATGTAGATCATAACTCTGGACTGTGTAAAAGATGCCACCACACCTAATCCGTAAAAGCATGCCACGCGGCCGATGGCACCGGCCAGGGGGCCAAAGTCCGGATTCTGATTTCCCAACAGCGGTACAACATAAGTGTCAATCAAGGTCTTCATAAAAAGCGTTCCCTGCAGGGACGCGAGCACAGTGACAACAATACAGATAATCACAACCAGCCATTGGAACCAATAATCTTTTAGTGTATACCCCAGGATTCTCTTCATAACCTTACCGGGATTCTCAATCTTCGGTTTGGGCCCTCTGGCGCCTTTGGGGCCGGGACCCTTTGGCATCTCGTTAGTAGGCTTCCTGTTGTATTTTGCATATCTGTCTTCCGGGCCGGCCATTTTTTCCTTAGCATCAACCAGTCTTTCTTCCGCCATAATTACATACCTCCCTTCTCATCAAAGTCACCGCTGCCGCTGGTCTGGGATTCATAAACCTCTCTGTAAATATCATTATTTTCCAGCAGCTCTTGGTGAGTGCCGAAGCCATATATCTGACCCTCATTCATCACGATAATTCTGTCTGCATGTTCCACACTGGCCACGCGCTGTGCAATAATCAGCTTTGTGGTGCCGGGAATCTCCTCTGCAAAAGCCTTTCTGATTTTTGCATCCGTGGCAGTATCCACGGCACTGGTGGAATCATCCAGAATCAGGATCTTAGGCTTCTTTAGCAAGGCTCTGGCAATACACAATCTCTGCTTCTGGCCGCCGGAAACATTGGTTCCTCCCTGCTCGATAAAGGTATTGTAACCATCGGGCATCCTTTGAATAAATTCGTCAGCACAGGCAAGCTCACAGGCCCTCCGGCATTCTTCCTCCGTAGCATTCTGGTCTCCCCACCGAAGGTTTTCCAGAATCGTACCGGAGAACAGCACGTTATTCTGAAGCACTACAGCCACCTGGTTTCTCAAAACCTCCATATCATAATCCCGTACATCAACGCCTCCCACCAGCAGCTTGCCATCCGTCACATCATAAAGTCTGCTGATCAGATTTACCAGACTGGATTTTGCACTACCCGTTCCACCGATGATACCGATGGTCTCACCGGACTTAATCTCCAGATTGATATCCTTCAGCACTGGCATATCTGCATCCTTCTTATAACTGAAGTTAACATGCTGAAAGTTGATGCTTCCGTCCCTTACCTCATATACAGGCTCCGCGGGATTACTCAAATCTGCCTTCTCATCTAGGACTTCACAGATACGTTTTGCACTGGCTGCCGACATGGTCATCATGACGAAAATCATGGAGAGCATCATCAGGTTCATCAGAATATTCATACAGTATGTCAACAGACTCATCAACTGACCGGTAGACAGGCTGTCCTGCACAATCATGTGGGCTCCGATCCAGCTGATCAGAATAATACAGCTATACACCGTCAGGTTCATCACGGGGCCATTCCAGGCCACAATTCCCTCTGCCTTACAGAATATCTTGTATATGTTTCCACTGGCCTTTTGGAATTTCTTGTTCTCATGCTCCTCCCGTACATACGCCTTCACCACCCGTATGGCTGACACATTCTCCTGTACACTTTCATTCAGATCATCATACCTGGGAAAAGCCTGGTTAAAATGTTTCGTGGCTTTTGTTACGATAAGTGCAAGAATAAATCCAAGGATAACAACTGCTATCAAATATATACTTGCCAGTCTCGGGCTGATATAAAAGGACATCAGCATTGCAAAAAGCAGGCTGAAAGGAGCCCTCATGCACATTCTCAGAATCATCTGATATGCATTCTGTATATTGGTCACGTCCGTAGTCAGCCTTGTCACCAGACCGGAGGTACTGAACTTATCAATGTTTGAAAAGCTGAAGGTCTGTATGTTCTCATACATTGCCTTCCGCAGATTCTTTGCAAATCCGGCGGAAGCCTTCGCTCCGAACACACCGCCCCCGATACCGAAGAACAGACTCAACAGAGCTGTCAGAAGCATCATTGCTCCGATAAAATAAATATGATTCAGATTTCCGCCCTCTACTCCGACACCCTTATCAATAATGGAAGCCATCAGCAACGGAATGATGGTCTCCATGATTACCTCTCCAATCATAAAAATGGGAGTTGCAATTGAGGCGCCTTTATATTCTTTTATATGGGCTCCAAGTGTTTTCAGCATCACTTACACACATCCTTTCTTTCTTCTTCGTTCTCTGCAGCACTGTACTCCGCCCGCAGTTGCTCCAGATTCTCCATAATAACATGCAAATATTTGCTCAACTCTTTTGTTTCCTCCACGGATAAGCCCCGGAGCATCCTTTCATCCATCATTTTCATATTAGCCTCTACCCTGGCATGATTTGCCTCTGCCTCCGGTGTAATGAAAATACGCTTCAAACGGGCATCCCTATCCTGGTTTTTGCGTGTTATCAAACCATTTTTTTCCATGACCTGCAGTGTATTGGTAGCGGTCGCCCTGGACACCCTGAATTCCCTTTCAATATCCTTCTGGTAGACAGGCCCTTCCCTATGATGAAACAAAAACCCAAGAATTCCGCCTTGCAGCTGGGTCTGGGGAGCCAAGTCCGATTTGGGCACACTTTTGCTGATAATGTCCTTAATCTGATTATGTATCACACGCATGACAAAGGACATATGAAACGGTCTTTCCTCCATAACTCCTCCTTCTGTAATATTATTCTTGGCATCAAATTTGGCCAAAAAAATGTTAGCATGCTAACTTTTATTGTTAGCACACTAACATTATCATCTAAAACTTATGTTGTCAATACCCCTTCTTATTTCTTTTCCTGATTGATTTTCATTGTCAGAGAAATACGTTTCTTTGCAGTATCTACCGCCAGAACCTGAACCTCCACAATATCTCCCACACTCACTGCTTCCAAGGGATGCTTGATAAACCGGTCTGTTATCTGTGAGATGTGGACCAGGCCGTCCTGATGTACGCCGATATCCACGAAAACACCAAAATCTATAACGTTTCTCACCGTCCCCTTCAAAATCATACCGGGTTTTAAATCCTTCATATCCAACACATCACTGCGAAGAATGGGTTTCGGCATATCGTCTCTGGGGTCTCTGGCCGGTTTCTCCAGTTCCTTCAAAATATCGGTCAAGGTAATTTCGCCAATACCCAGCTCCTCTGCCAAAAGCTTCTTATCCTTAATTTTTCTTTCCAGACCAATGCTCTTGCTCACATTTTCAGTTGAATTTGAAGTATTTTCATTGACCGAACCGGTCTTTTCTTTTCTGCCGGCTCTGTCATTTTCCAGTGTGATTCCCCCCATGGCAGCCGCCAGTGCTTTCCCCATCGCAGTGCTTGTATTTCTCACTTGTACAGGCCTTTGCGTATGTCTGTCAGAGCGACCCGGCACAGTTTCTGACACGCCTGTCGTTTTGCCTGTCATGCCACTTTTGATAACTGGTGTTTTCATTCCTGTCTGGCTTGTCTGTGAATTTTTTTCTGCTGCAGCCTTCTTCTGCGCTTCCTTCACATCTTCCATGGTCAGTCCCAGTTTGTCCAGCAGCTTCCTGGTTGCTTCATAGGATTCGGGATGAACACTTGTGGCATCCAGCGGATTATCTCCGTCCGTGATACGCATGAATCCCGCGCACTGCTCGAAGGCCTTGGGTCCGAGCTTAGCCACCTTCAACAGCTGTCTCCTATCCGTAAAACGGCCGTTCTTCTCACGATATTCCACTATATTCTTTGCAATCGCCTTGCTGATACCGGAAACATATTCCAACAGAGATACGGATGCCGTATTCAGATCCACTCCTACCTTATTTACACTGTCCTCTACCACGCCGCTCAGCGCCTCACTCAGCTTCTTCTGGTTCATGTCATGCTGATACTGGCCCACACCTATGGACTGTGGATCAATTTTTACCAGCTCTGCCAACGGATCCTGAAGTCTTCTGGCTATGGATGCAGCACTTCTCTGTCCCACATCAAAATTGGGAAATTCCTCCGTAGCAAGCTTGCTGGCGGAATATACACTTGCCCCTGCCTCATTCACAATCACATACTGCACCGGTTTATCCAATTCCTTCAGCAGCTCAACAATCACCTGTTCCGACTCTCTGGATGCTGTCCCGTTACCAACAGATATTAAATCTACATTATATTTTTTGATAAGTTTCTTCAACTCAGCCTTGGCTTCCTCCACTTTATTCTGAGGTGCCGTTGGATAGATAACCTTCGTATCCAGGACCTTGCCGGTGGGATCCACCACAGCCAGCTTACAGCCCGTGCGGAAAGCCGGATCCCAGCCCAGGACCACCTTGCCTGCAATCGGCGGTTGCAGAAGCAGCTGCTCCAGGTTCTTGCCAAATACGGCAATGGCGCCATCCTCTGCCTTTTCCGTCAGTTCATTTCTGATTTCTCTTTCAATGGCCGGTGCTATCAGTCGCTCATAACTGTCCGCAATCACTTCCTGAAGTACAGGTGTGGTGTATTGGTTGTCCGAGATAATGTTTTTCTTGGCAAGATACTGCAATATTCTCTCCCGGGGAGGGTTGATTTTCACCACCAGCGCCTTCTCCGCCTCTCCGCGGTTCAAGGCAAGCACTCTGTGGCCGGCTGCCTTCTTCACCGGCTCTTCGAACTGATAATACATTTCATATACTGTCTGGGCCTTCTCATCCTTGGCAGTACTGGTAATCACACCTTCTTCCACGGTAAGCTCTCTGATATAGCTTCTGAAATCCGCATTATCGGAAATGCTCTCCGCCAGAATATCCCTGGCCCCCTGCAATGCCTCCTCCGGTGTCAGTACCCGCTTGGACTCTTCCGCATCCTCTGCCGTAACATACTTGGCCGCTTCCTCTAAAAGAGGTGCAACTGCGGACTGTTCCAAAATAAACTGCGCCAAGGGCTCCAGCCCCTTCTCTTTGGCCACGCTGGCCCTGGTCTTGCGTTTTGGTCTGTACGGCCGATACAAATCCTCCACTACCACCAGTGTCTCTGCTGCCAGAATCTTTGTCTTCAACTCCTCGGTCAGTTTCCCCTGCTCCTCTATGCTGCCGAGTACCTGCTGCTTCTTTTCTTCCAGGTTGCGCAGATACATCAGACGTTCATGAAGATTTCTGAGCTGTTCATCGTTTAAGGAGCCCGTTGCTTCCTTTCGATAACGGGAAATAAATGGTATAGTGTTACCTTCGTCAATCAGCTTGACCGCAGCCTCCACCTGCCATTTTTCCACCTTCAGCTCCTCTTTGATTTTCAAGATAATATCCATGGTTTTTTCCTTTCTGCAATTAATTATGTTTATTTTACTAAAAAAACACCGCTGCCGCAACGAAATGTTTGTAATAGGACGCGGTTTCTTTGACATATTACTAAAAGAATGATATGATATACATTAAGAAAAAGGAAGAGGGATTGCTGTGGATTATCATCAGAACGGTCAGGACAAACAACAGAATAACGACCATGGAGACACCTGGGAAAACGCCCGGGAAAACTGGAAAAATTGGGAAGAACAGCAGGAGAAGAAGGACTGGGATCATTGGGACAGCAACGCCTCCCACAACAGCTATTACAACCAGCCTGTGCATACCCCTTATGACCAGGGTTTTGCCAAGGCTTCCCTCGTGATGGGTTTTCTCGCGGCCACCTTCAGCTGCTGGGGACTGTCACTTCCCTTTGGCTCCCTTGGCATTCTTTTTGCAATGCTTTGTAAGCGTAAGGGTGTGAAACTGAATTCCGGCTGCCGGACAGGCCTGGTGCTTTCCGTCATCGGCATTATCTCGGGAATTCTAATCATTTTTTACAGCGTTTACATGATGCTGAACAATCCCGAGTACATGGACCAGCTGAACACGATTACACAGTCTCTCTACGGCATGGACTTTAACGAATTGTTACAGCAAAGGTGACAGTAAGCCCTTATAATTATTGGGAGGTGCCTTTATGAATATATCCCCTATATCAAATTATAATGACCTTTCCCTATATGGAAATCGCAATTCGGAGGGAACCGGCCGGGACGTGATATCCGGCATCCGCGGAAATCAGGACAAGGATGGCAGTAAAAAATCTCCGGAAGAATGCGACACCTGTAAAAAAAGAAAATATCAGGACGCCTCAGATGAGATGGTTTCGTTTAAAAGTGCCGCACATGTTGCCCCCGAGGCTGCTGCCTCTGCCGTGCGTGCTCACGAGCAGGAGCATGTTTCAAATGCCTACAAAAAAGCCGCCGAGAAAAATGGCCGGGTCGTCAACGCCTCCGTCTCCATTCATACGGCAGTCTGCCCGGAATGTGGGCGCACCTATGTAGCCGGAGGAACTACCCACACCCAGATTAAATATTATAATGAAGATAATCCCTACCAAAAAGATTTAAAATCCGCTGACCGTACAAAGTACAGCGGAAGGAATGTCGACTATACAGTTTAGGAGAGTGTTATGATGCAGTACAGCCCCTGTTACCAATTGAAAGATAAGGCAAAGAATATGCTCCGCGGCAAATACACGGCTGCCATGTCCGTATGCACCATGAGTGTTATGCTCTCCGTGGCGGCAAATCTGTTTGTCACCGGCAACATCACCCCCCTGCTTTCGAGAATCTCCGGGACAATGGATGTCTTCTCTCCCATGGCCCTGTTGCTTCCCTTTTCCTTGTCCGAGCTTGTCTCCTTCCTGCTGGCTGCAGTCCTCGGAATTTTGCAGTTGGGCACTGCTCTTTTTTTTCTGAACATGGCATGCAATCAGCCCTATAGTCTCCAGAACCTTTTTTATGGTTTCCGTCAGGATACCGGAAGGGCCATTACCATTTCCGCTCTACAGGCTCTGGTGGAGCTAATCTGCCTGATACCTTTTCGATTTTTTCTCAAATGTTTTACCTGTTCCGGCAGTACAGACTGGCTTATGCCGGCAATGGTGGCAATGGCAGTGGGCTATTGCATCTATATCCCCATATCCTTAAGTCTGTATCTCTCCTTTTACTTAATGCTTGATTTCCCCGACAAATCCGCCGTGGACATTTTAAAACTGAGTATCAGGACCATGAAAGGACACAAGAAAAGATTATTTCTCCTGGAAATCAGCTTTATTCCTTTGATGATTTTATGTGTTTGTGCCCTATATATCGGATTTCTCTGGCTAATGCCATACATGCAGATGACCTACGTATATTTTTTTCTGGACGTTATGAATCCGGAAAATAACAGATAAAGGAGAAGTTACCATGAAACACAACTCGAAACGTAAACTGGGAATTAAGCTGAAGCTGCTGCTTCTGTCCTTTGTTGCCGTTCTGATAGCAAACACTGTTATGATTGTCGTATCTTTCAACAACCTGAAGACAGGACTGAACGAACAGGCTCAGGACGGATTGGCCATGTTGGCAGAAGCCGTGAAAGCCGGCTATGACAATCTGGAGGGTGATTACTCTTACGATGCAGACAAGGCACAGCTTTGGAAAGGCGATGTCAATCTCTCCGAAGAGCTGGACCTGTTGGATAACTTTGTCAGGAATACGGATGCCGACGTCACAGTATGCCACGGCAAAACCCGAATCCTTACCACCATCACAAATGCCAGTGACGGCAAACGTATCATTGGCACCGACATCAGCGATGAGGCATGGAATACCGTATCAAAGGGCAATGCTTATCAGGTCAAAAACATTGAAATCAACGGAGAAGCCTACATCGCCTGTTACCTGCCCCTGACCTCCTCCGACGGTTCCATAATCGGTGCCGTATTTGCAGGCAAGCCCCGGGCACAGATTGATTCCTACATAGACAAAATGCAATTGAGGATATCTGTCATCGGCGTAGCATTGCTGGCCTTATTCAGCATCTCCGGAGCTCTCGTATCCTCCAGTATTGCAAACAGCCTCTTGTCAGCCAAGACTTCCATCGAGCAGATTGCGGAAGGTAATCTTAACACCGTCATTGACAACAGGTTAGCACAGAGAGAGGATGAAATCGGTGATATCGGAAGAGTTTCCGCACACCTGATTGAAAAACTGAGAGAAATCGTAGAAAAACTCCAGGCAACCTCTGACGAGCTGTATAACACAGGCACTTCCCTGGACAGCATGGCCGCCTCCTCCAGCAATGCTACCGACGAAATCAGTCAGGCCGTAAACGGCATCTCCAAAGGCGCTGTATCTCAGGCTGAGGAAATCGAATCTGCCTCTACACAGATGTCTGCTATCGGAGAACTGCTGGGAACCATTGTAAATAATGTGGCAAGCCTCACGGAAACCTCCGACCATATGACTACTGCCGGTGTCGCTTCCACCGAAACAATGATAAACCTAAGCAGCTCCAACGACCGTACCTCGGAAGCAATCATGAACATTGGAAAGCAAATCCGCCTGACAGACGAATCCATCAAGGAAATCAGCGTAGCTGCCGATTTGATTACCTCCATCGCTGCACAGACCAATCTGCTGTCGCTGAATGCTTCTATCGAATCTGCAAGAGCCGGCGAAGCCGGAAGAGGCTTTGCCGTGGTTGCCTCTGAGATTCAGAAGCTTGCCATTCAGTCCAACGAATCTGCTGTGAAAATCCAACAGATTATTGATACCCTTCTGTCCGAATCCGGCAAAACCATGAAGGAAATGAGCGACACCGAAGCTCTGATGAAAGAACAGCAGCTGAAGCTCATTGAAACCAAAAACAGATTTGATGAGGTCAGCAAAGGTATCACCATCTGCAGACAGGATACCGAACAAATTCGAACATCCGCAGATTCCTGTGACAGCGCAAGAGTGGTTATTACGGATGTGTTTGCAAATCTCTCTGCCATCTCTGAAGAGAATGCAGCCTCTTCCCAGGAAACCACTGCTTCCATGGAAGAATTGAATGCCACCATCAATCTTCTGGCAAACGAAGCCGGAAAGCTAAAAGATATTTCCAAGGAGCTGAATGATGATATGAAATTCTTTAAGCTCTGACCCGACTTCACCGGAAACAGTCCTAAATGCACTGAAAAAGCCGACAGTTATTAATTCTGTCGGCTTTATTGATTTCAGTTTTATTTCAACTTTAAATTTATTCAGCCCCTCCGGATTCTGACCCGTCATCAGACTCTCAGGCCTGTTCCGCTGCAGTATCTCTCGTGTTAATCCACTTCAGATATCCGTTGATAAAAGGATCCAGGGCACCGTCAAGAACCGCATCGGCATTGCCGGTTTCCACATCTGTTCTTAAATCCTTTACAAGCTTATAGGGCTGAAGAAAATAGGACCGGATCTGGTTACCCCAGGCAATATCCTTGATTTCTCCCCGGATATCAGAAAGTTTCTCCACATTGGCCTCCTGCTTTAAAAGATACAGCTTTGCCTTCAGCATCTGCATTGCCTTATCCTTGTTCTGGAACTGGCTTCTCTCGTTCTGGCACTGTACCACGGTTCCCGTAGGAATATGGGTAATACGGATGGCGGAAGAGGTCTTATTGATATGCTGTCCACCGGCACCGCTGCTTCGATAGGTATCGATGCGCAGGTCCTTCTCATCAATCTCCACATCCAGATCCTCTTCAATATCCGGCATCACATCCAGGGATACGAAGGAAGTCTGGCGCTTACCCTGGGCATTAAAGGGGGAAATACGTACAAGCCTGTGTACTCCTTTCTCCGACTTCAGATAGCCGTAAGCATTGAGTCCGTTCACCTGGAAGGTAACGGACTTGATTCCCGCTTCATCCCCATCCAGAAAATCCAGCACCTCCACGGTAAATCCCTTGCGCTCTGCCCATCTGTTGTACATACGATACAACATGCTGCACCAGTCGCAGCTCTCAGTTCCGCCGGCTCCGGCATTCAGCTTCAAAATCGCATTATTCTTATCATACTCGCCGGAAAGCAGTGTGCCAATCCGAAGTTCCTCCAGTTCGGCAATGAACTCATCCAATTCCCCACGGATCTCCGGAATCATGGACTCGTCATTCTCCTCATAGCCCATCTCAATCAGCGTTAAAATATCATCATACTGGGTAGTAAGCTTTTCGCAAAGCCCCACAGTATCCTTCATATTTTTCAGTTCCTTCATCTTCTGGTTGGACTTTTCCGGGTCATCCCAGAACCCCGGTGCTTCCATTTCCATCTCCAGCTCTTCGATACGCTTGGATTTATTCTCCAGATCCAGGGAAGCCTTCACCTCTTTCAATGCCGTTTCATAGCCCTGAATCTCCAATTTCATCTGATCTAGTTCGACCATCTCTGTCACCTTTCTAAACCACCCTGCTGCTTAGCCTTTGCGTCCGCAGCACTGTTTATATTTTTTGCCGCTTCCGCAGGGGCAGGGGTCATTGGGATAAACCTTGGCATTTTCACGCTTTTTAGGTCCTTTTGCCACACTGTCATCCTTATTTGTACCGGTAACCTTTGCTACCTGTTCACGCTCCACCTTCTGCTCAACCCTGGAATGGAACAATACCCGAACGGTTTCCTCCTTGATATTCTGTGTCATCTCGTCAAACATCGTGTATCCGTTCATCTTATACTCCACCAAGGGGTCACGCTGACCATAGGCCTGTAAGCCGATACCCTGACGAAGCTGCTCCATATCGTCGATATGATCCATCCACTTTCTGTCGATGGACTTCAGCAACACCACTCGCTCCAGTTCACGAATAGACTCGGAATCGGGGAACTCTGCCTCCTTGCTTTCGTAAAGTCTTACTGCCTCCTCCTTCAACTGCTGTTTTAAGCTGTTCTTCTTGGGGTTCTTTACCCTCTCAGGGGTTACAGGCTCCAGGGGGATAGTGGGAAGCAGCAATGTATTCAATTCGTTGAAGTTCCAATCCTCTACCTCAGAGTCATCATTTATGCTGATATCCACACAGTTCTCTGTAATATCCGTAATCATCTTGTAGATGAAGTCACGCATGCTTTCACCATTCAACACGCGGCGGCGCTCATCATAGATAATCTCTCGCTGCTCACTCATAACCCGGTCATATTCCAGCAGATTTTTACGGATACCAAAGTTGTTGCCCTCGATTTTCTTCTGGGCTGACTCAATGGCACTGGTCAGCATCTTGTGTGCAATTTCCTGACCTTCGGGAATGCCCATGGCATTGAACATGCTAATCAGCCTCTCGGATCCGAAAAGTCTCATCAGGTCATCCTCGAGGGAAATATAAAACTTGGATTCACCGGGATCCCCCTGACGTCCGGAACGTCCGCGCAGCTGATTGTCAATACGTCTGGACTCATGTCTCTCCGTGCCGATAATCTTTAAGCCGCCCGCTGCCTTTGCTTCCTCGTCAAGCTTAATATCCGTACCACGGCCGGCCATGTTGGTTGCAATGGTAACCGCACCGTGGATACCGGCATCCGCCACGATTTCCGCCTCCAGCTCATGAAACTTTGCATTCAACACCTTATGCTGAATACCACGTCTGGTCAGAAGCCTGCTGAGCTCCTCACTGGCTTCAATGGTAATGGTGCCAACCAGTACAGGCTGTCCCTTTGCATGAGCTTCTTCCACCGCCTGCACAATTGCAGCCAGCTTCTCTGCCTTAGTCTTATATACAGCATCCTGCAGGTCCTTACGAATCACCGGACGGTTGGTGGGAATCTCCACCACATCCATTCCGTAAATCTCCCGGAACTCGTTTTCCTCGGTTAATGCAGTACCGGTCATGCCGCACTTCTTTTTAAACAGATTAAAGAAATTCTGGAAGGTGATGGTTGCCAGTGTCTTGCTCTCCCTCTTAACCTTCACATGCTCCTTTGCCTCGATTGCCTGATGCAGACCGTCAGAATAACGTCTGCCGGGCATGATACGTCCGGTAAACTCGTCTACGATAAGCACTTTTTCATCTTTTACCACATAATCCTTGTCACGGAACATCAGATTATGTGCACGAAGCGCCAGAATAATCGTGTGCTGTATCTCAAGGTTTTCAGGGTCTGCAAAGTTTGCAATATGGAAAAATTCCTCTACCTTTTTCACACCTTCTGCAGTCAGGTTGATTACCTTATCCTTCTCATTGACGATAAAATCTCCCGTCTCCTCCTGCACAATCCCCATAATTGCGTCAATCTTGCTGAGCTGCTGCACATCATCGCCTCTCTTCATGCGGCGTGCCAGCAGATCACACATCTCATACAGGGCAGTAGACTTTCCGCTCTGTCCGGAAATAATCAAAGGAGTTCTGGCCTCGTCGATGAGAACCGAGTCGACCTCGTCAATCAGGCAGAAATTCAAATCCCTCAAAACAAGCTGCTCCTTGTAAATCACCATATTGTCACGCAGATAATCAAAGCCCAGCTCATTGTTGGTCACATAAGTAATATCACACCGATAAGCCTTCTGGCGTTCTTCACTGCTCATGCTGTTCAGCACCACGCCCACGGTCAATCCCAGGAACTCATGTACCTGCCCCATCCACTCAGCATCACGTTTTGCCAGATAGTCATTAACCGTAACTACATGTACACCCTTTCCCTCCAGCGCATTGAGGTAAGCCGGCAGCAAGGCAGTCTGGGTCTTACCTTCACCGGTTTTCATCTCGGCGATACGGCCCTGATGTAAAATAATACCGCCAATCAGCTGGGTTCTGTAATGCTCCTGATGAAGCACTCTTTTGGCAGCCTCACGAACCACCGCATAGGCCTCGGGCAGCAAATCATCCAGCGTCTCTCCTTCTGCCAGTCTCTTTTTGAACTCTTCGGTCTTTGCCTTTAATTCCTCATCCGAGAGCTCCTGCATGGAGGGACGCAGCTCTTCAATCTTATCTACCAGAGGCATAATCCTCTTCAGTTCTCTTTCGCTGTGTGTTCCAAATATCTTATCAATTATTTTCACGAAAACATCCATACCTTTCTGCGGTCTGCACTAAGGCCCAAACCCGCAATCATTATGAAGCACTAAGCTTAATTGTATCAGAATTTCCTCCCGGATTCAATAACAAGCTGTCCCTAAGCCATGAATATTTTGTAAACATACCGTTAAATTTTGATGCTGCCCCCATAATCCCGGCCCCCGCCTTGACACCTCCCCGCAAATCTAGTATACTTTCCCTACTGTGATTTGTGATAAAAAACCGCTTCACGAAAGGAGCTTAACATGAGTGTACGAATTATCGTCGATTCTGCCTGTGACCTGACCAGACAGCAGGCAGAAGAATTGAAACTGGACTATATATCCTTAAAGACTATTTTCGGCGAAGAAGAATATCTGGATGGAACCACCATCTCCCACGAGGAATTCTATCAAAAGCTGATTGAGTGCGGTACTATCCCCACCACCAGCCAGATTACTCCTTATGACTATGAGAAAATATTCAAAGAAATCAAAGCAGCCGGCGACACCGCCGTAGTCATCACCCTGTCTTCCCTGCTCTCCGGCACCTACCAGAGTGCAGTCATCGCAATGGACGGATACCAGGACTGCATCTGTCTGGTGGACAGCCTGAACGTATCCATAGGCGAGCAGAACCTGGTGCAATATGCGGTACGCCTCCGGGACAAGGGCCTTTCCGCCATAGAAATCAAGGAAGAACTGGATCGGGTGAAGGGCAACATCACCGTTCTTGCCGTATTTGACACATTGGAATATTTAAAACAGGGCGGCCGTATCTCCAAATCCGCAGCCTGGGCAGGCACAATTCTCTCCATCAAGCCTGTTATTTCCGTAGTCAGGGGGGAAGTTGTGGTACTGGGCAAGGCCCGCGGCTCCAAAAACGGCAACAACCTGCTCATGGAAAATGTACGCCAGAGCGGCGGCATCGACTTCACCATGCCCTATTGCCTGGGCTACAGCGGGCTGGACGACACTCTGCTGCAAAAATACATAACAGACAGTGCATCCCTCTGGCAGGGCAAGACAGACAAGCTGCCCATCAGCACCATCGGCTCCACCATCGGCACCCATGCCGGACCTGGGGCAATTGCAGTATCCTTTTTCCATCTGTAAAATATACACTGCATAAAAGGAAAGGAATCGTAAATATCGGAATTTCAAAAAGAGCCGTCGCACTCATGTGCGTCAGCTCTTTTCACATCAAAGTCATACAACTGCTTATTATACTTATTTAAACAAAGTATTGAAGAGTCCTCTCTTCAGCACCTGAACGCCGGTATTAATCAGGGAACGCTCCAGCTGGGCCTGACGTCTCTCAGACACCTTTTCTTTCTTTTTTCTGGCGGCTTCCTCTTCCTTTTCCTTCTTCTTGCGGGCCGCCTCTGCATCCTTTTCCTTCTGCTTCTGTGCCAGAAGAGCCTCCTTCTCCTTCGCCTTCTCAAACTCCTCGCGCTCTTTTGCAAGCTGAGCTCTCTCAGCCTCCAATGCGGCCTTTCGCTCCTCCTCAGCCGCCAGGTCGGTGAGAACTTCATAAGCGGTCCAAGGATCCTTTGCCTCATCGTACTTTGACATGTTATCGCCTGCAATCACACTTCTTCTGGTATTCTCATCCACAGGTCCCATCAGGCTCTGAGGGCAGATAATGGCTGTCTGCCGTACCATTCCGGGCACACCCTCCTCATCCAGGAAGGAGGTCAGCGCATGCCCTACTCCCAGCTCCATAATCACATCCTCTGTTTTAAAGGCAGGATTGGCGCGGAATGACTGGGCTGCCACACGAACTGCCTTCTGCTCTGCAGGGGTATATGCACGAAGGGCATGCTGTACCCTGTTGGAAAGCTGGGCAAGCACGCTGTCCGGAATATCCCCGGGGCTCTGAGTCACGAAATAAATCCCCACCCCTTTGGAACGAATCAGCTTCACCACCTGTTCAATCTTCTGCACCAACACCTTGGGAGCATCCGCAAAAAGCATGTGTGCTTCATCAAAGAAGAACACCAGCCTGGGTTTCTCCGGATCCCCGGCCTCGGGCAGACGTTCAAACAATTCAGCCATCATCCACAGCAGGAAGCTGGCATAGAGCTTGGGATTCTGCACCAGTTTCACACTATCCAGAATATTTACCATACCTCTTCCCTGAGAATCCGTACGCATCCAGTCAAAAATATCCAAATCCGGCTCCCCGAAAAACAAATCACCACCCTGACTCTCCAGAGGAATCAGTGCGCGAATGATGCCGCCGATGGACTGGGGCGTCACATTTCCGTAGGTGGTGATATATTCCTTTCTGTGTTCGGACACAAAATTCAACACCGCCTTTAAATCCTTCAAATCAACCAGAATTAACCCCTTGTCATCCGCAATCTTGAAGACGATATTCAACACACCTTCCTGGGCAGGTGTCAGCTCCATGAGACGGGCAAGAATATCCGGTCCCATATCCGAGACGGTAGCTCTCACAGGATGCCCCTTCTCCTGATAAATATCCCAGAAGGTCACCGGATACCCCTGGTACTGAAAACAATCCCTGATCCCGAATTTGTCAATTCTTTTCTCCATGCCCTCAGACTGCGCTCCGGGCACTGCAAGTCCCGACACATCCCCCTTCACATCGCAGAGGAACACGGGAACACCGGCCTCAGAAAAGGATTCCGCCATGGCCTTCATGGTAATCGTCTTCCCCGTACCGCTGGCTCCCGCAATCAGACCGTGCCTGTTGCACATATTCAAATGCATATTCACCCGTTCACCGTCCGCAAGCCCTATATAAATTTTTCCGTCCTTGTACATTTCATCCTCACTTTCGCGCCATCCGGCGCTATACATCCTTCACATGAACCTATTATACAAAAAAAATTGCAATATGACAAATCATTTGTAGCTTTTCAACCCTATGTAAAGCAAATTAACAACCTAAGCAAATTTCCAACCTGTTCCTTACCCCAAAAACGCGCGTTGCGAAAGACACAATAAAGGGAGACGCCGTAGAGCGCCCCCCTTATATCACTTTACCTACGGATTATTAGTACTCCTTCACCTTCTCTTCGCCGTTCATCACGCGAATTGCACCCTGTGCCAGTGCCAGCAGTTCATCTTCGCCGGGATATACGGTGAAGGGAGCAATCCACTCTGCTCTCTCCTTCAAGGCAGCGATTACCTCCGGCCCATAAGCAATACCGCCGGTGACGATAATCTGATCCACCTTACCGTTCAGCACGCAGGCCATAGCTCCAATATCCTTGGAAACCTGGAGCAGGAATGCTGCCTTGGCCTCTGCGGCCTTCTCATCACCTTCATTGGCACGCTTTGTCACCTCACGCATATCGTTGGTTCCAAGATAAGAATTGAAACCGCCCTTACCAATGAGCTTGCTGTAAAGCTCCTTCTCTGTATACTTACCTGAATAACACAGCTTCACCAGCGCGCCGCAGGGTACTCCGCCTGCACGCTCGGGAGAAAATGCACCGTCGCCGTCAAATGCGCTGAACACATCCACGACTCTTCCGCCCTCATGAGCACCTACAGACACACCACCGCCCATATGAACAACAATCAGTCTGAGAGACTCATAATCTCTGCCGATTTCCTTGGCATATCTCTTTGCCACAGCCTTCTGGTTCAATGCATGGAAGATACTGCCTCTGGGAATCTCAGCCATGCCGGAGTATCTTGCGATGGGCATCAGCTCGTCGACTACCACGGGATCTACAATATATGCTGGAACGCCGATGGAATCCGCAATCTCTCTTGCCAGAATACCACCCAGATTGGAAGCATGCTGTCCCTGCACGCCTACCTTCAGGTCAGCCAGCAGCTCCTCCGTCACCTCATAAGTACCGCCGGGAATAGGTTTCAGCATACCGCCGCGCCCTACCACAACATTCAGCTGCTTCATATCAAAATTCTTGGACTCAAGAAGGTCAGTGATAATCTTCTTTCTGAAATCCTTCTGGTCAAAAATTGTCTCATATTTGGAAATCTCTTCTGTGGAATGTCTGAGGGTCTCCTCAAACAATAATGTTTCATCCTCAAACACACCAATCTTGGTGGAGGTGGAACCGGGATTAATAATTAAGCTCTTGATTGACATCTGCTTCTTCCTCCTGACTTTTCTTCCTTTTCTTTTCTTTTTTGGACGTTATGACTGCATCGATTCCTTCGGAAATCACCTCTCCTACGGCTTCTACTGCAACCTCAATAATAAAATCCATAAACTATACTCCCTTGCTCAGTTCCTCCGCCACAACCGCTGCCAGAGCAATGGAATTTACCTTGGTCTCAAAGGTGTCGGAACGGCTGGTAAGGATAACGGGAACCTTGGTTCCGGTAAGGATACAACCGTTCTTGAAGCCCGGCACAGTATGTACCAGACATTTATATACCAGATTACCTGCGTGAATGTCAGGGAACAGAAGCACATCTGCATCCCCCTGAATCTTGCGGTCTGTGGCTCCCTTGTGCTTTGCAGCTTCGGGGTCAATGGCAAGATCAAGGGAAAGAGGTCCGTCTACGATACAGCCCTTAATCTGTCCTTCCTCACACATCTTAGCCAGCTCTGCAGCCTCTACGGTCGCCTGCATCTTGGGATTTACCACCTCAACTGCAGCCAGAGGAGCAATCTTTGGCATCTCAAGTCCGCATGCCTTGCAGACAGGAACGGTATTCTCAATGATATGTACCTTGTCCTCCAGTGTAGGATAGGTAACGAAAGCAACGTCCGTCAGGAACAGAAGTCTGTCGATACCGGGTATCTCAAACACAGCCACATGAGAAAGAGGGCCGCCGGTTCTTAAGCCCACCTCCTTGTCCAGCACACTCTTCAGGAAATTCTTGGTGTCAACCAGACCCTTCATATACATATCAACCACACCGTCATGTGCCAGCTTTACAGCCTTCAATGCAGCCTGTACCATATCAGGCTCGTCAATGATTTCATAGCCTGTCAGATCCATATTGATAGAAGCGGCAATCTCTCTGATTTTTACCTCATCACCCACCAGAATTGCATCTGCAATTCCCTGAGCCTTCGCATGACTTACTGCCTCCAGCACAGCAGAATCCTGCGCTGCTGCCACTGCGATTTTCTTCATGCCGCAACCCTTCACCTTTGTAATAACATCATCAAAACCTTTGATCATTTTCCTGCTTCCTTTCTGCCCAGAAGGACATTTCATCTTTTTTTACTGCTATTATCAGAATGGAGCAATTCCCTGCTCCGGATACGCACGTTAAAATAATATCACGCAGAGACGCAAAATGCAAGACCGCGAGACATCATAAGCCCAACAGCAAAACAATTTTCACATCTGTCGTGGGTTTGCAAGAATGTCCAAAATATCCAAAAGGCATTCTGCTTTGGCATACAACAGCTTACTCAGCTCCTCGTCCGGTTCCGTCTGGTCCGGCACCATCACAACCTTGCAGCCCGCCCGGTATGCGGACAGCACCCCGTTTGGCGAATCCTCCACTGCCAGACATTCCTCCGGGGCCATTCCCAATTGCTCACAGGCATACAGATAAATATCCGGGGAGGGCTTCCCCTCCTTCACCTGCGTCGCGCTGATCAGCCGGTCAAAATATCCCTCCAATCCGGTGAGCCGCAGATATTTCGCCGTCCGCTCAAGATCCGTAGCTGTAGCGATGGCCGTGGTCACACCCTGTTCCTTCAGCTTCTGCACCAGCTCCAAAGCTCCCGGCTTACACTTGACTCCGTCTCGGTCAAGACACTCCTCCATCAGCTCTTTTCTCAGATCCCGCACCGCATAATAGTCCAACTCTTCACCGAACCAGCTCTTTAACTGCACCGGGGCAAAGGGCCTTCCCAGACTGCGCATGGAGAGGGCCTGTTCATCCGTCATTTGATAGCCAAACTCTGCCAGCGCCTTAGGCCAGAAGATTCTATAATACTTCTCTGTGTCAATGAGGGTACCGTCCATGTCAAAAATTACCGCCCGAATCATGGTTTCCTCTTTCTCCGTTCTCTCTTATTTTTCAGACACTGCTGTTTCCTCCCGTCCTCCGTCCCGTTCCTTCACTTTTTCATTCCCGCGTTTCTTCCGAAAATGCTTTATTAGCTTCGAGATAAACAAAAACACAAGCAACAGTCCGCAGCCCAGGGAAGCAAACATCACCATTTTTATTTTACCCCTGTCCTGCAAAATTGTCACCCTGAAAATTCCCGGTTTCTCCATGGAAAACTCCAGATAGCTTCCGATGGTCTCGCATTCCGTCTGGTCCCATTTGCTTCCGTCGTAGCATTCCACCACCGTATGCTCCGGATCCTCGCTGAGAATACGCACTCTCACAGGCTCTGTATATTCCTCGGTTACGCTCCCCTCTTCGTCCTGATAGAGAATCTCCAGCCGCTTTCCTTCCCCTTCCTCCGTCAGGCGAAGGGATGCTCCGGGTCTGAAATTTCCGCGGGCAAGAATCAGCGCCCTGCCGTTTTCATCCTTCTCCTCCCCGGCTATGGAAGAAATCCACGGATGATATTCCGCCTCCAGGACACAGCTTCCCGTGATAAAGCTGTAGTCAAATTCCGGCCAGTTACTATAACAGCCCTCCTTCTGTGGTATTGCGGGAATCATGTTTTCCTCCAGCGCATCGCCGTATTGGCAGGTAAAGGAAGCCAACTCCTTCCCGTCCGCCATGAAAACAATGTCAAAGGAGCGAAAAGCCTCGGGCACACCGGCCATACTGCAAAGCTCCCGATATTCCATGGGTGTGGCTCCGCCATCATAACCGATAAAGTCAACCCCGGGCAGATTGCCCTCCGCATAATAATTGCCGCTTATCATCCCTTCCTTCTCCAACTGTCCGGCGATGGAACCGCCGTACTCCCCCGTCATTTCCAGCCTCGGACAGGCAATACTGTAAAAAATATCACATCCCTTTCCGACAATGCCACCCACATAATTTTTTCCCGACACTCCGCCCAGGAAGCTGCAGCTTCTCACGGTGTAGCCGGAAGCACCCACAATACCTCCAACATAGCTTCCTCCGGTACTGGACACCCTGCCATATGCCTCGCAGGAAATAACTGCTCCAAAATCCGCTTTCCCGACGATTCCGCCCACATAATCCTTCTTTCCGGTAACATCTCCGTAATTCAGGCTCTCCCTGACCACCGCCTTTACTGTCTGCTCGATGTCAAAGCTTTCCTCTCCGATGAGTGTAATATCCTCCTCGGGATCAAAATCCACCTCCGTGGCAATCTGTCCCACAATTCCACCCACATTTGTGTCCGCTTCTACCTTCCCCTCATTGACGCAAAGCGAAATCTTGCCCTGCTGAAAGGTAGAGGTATCGTAATAAGCCTCCTCCTGCTGCGCTTTGGGATTGCCGGGTTCTTCACTGTCCTCCCCCTCTGCAGCCGCTTCATCGGAGGCATCCGACACTGAAATTCCTTCATAACGGAACAAATCATCCCGCAGCTCGCTGATGGATTTTCTCAGAACCCGTGCCTGTGCTGCCACCGCGTCCATATCCTCCCCAGTCTGATTTGTCCCCCGGGAAAGCACATCAGCCAGCTGCTCCAGATAATTTCCTGCCGCCTCCATCTCCCGGTTCAAAGTATTCAGATTCTCCGTAATACCACCGCTCCTGTCTGTGGATGCCGTTGTCATATTTGTGATATGGGTGCCTGTGCTATCCGCAAAACGACGCAGTGCTGCCCGATAGCTCTCCGTATCGTTGGGAACTGTAATCGTGATGTCACTGCCATCTCCCAAATCTCCGCCGCTGATGGTATGATCTGTGGTGTTGCCGTTTTCCCTGTCCGTATTACCCTGATTCTCCAAATCCGTATTCAGTCTTTTCAAGTCGTTTCCAACCCCTGTCAGTTCCTGGTTGTAAATGTACCAGAGTTCATTGACAGCGCCGGACAGATTTCCTGCCGCAGCCGAAGCATTCTTCAGGCTCGTTGTCAGTTTTCCTGTCAAATCAGATACCTGTTTCCCATAATCATTCAAATTCTGTTGTGCCCCATCCAAAAGATCCAACAGCTTCTCTGTCTCACGGTCAATCTCCTTCAATTTGTCGTCCAGATACTGTACCTCCAGAAAAGGCTCCATCTGACCCACAATGCCGCCCACATCCTTCCTGCCCAGAATCTCTCCGCTGTTGGTACAATTCTGCAGATACCCCTGATGCAGCCTTCCCACGATACCACCCGTATTGTAACCCACATGCTGATACCCCACCGTACCCGTGTTGGAGCAATAATAAATCTTTCCCTCCGAGTATCCGGCAATACCGCCTGTGTCAGTGTGAGCTGCCACATTTTCCATACTGTTCAGGTTCTCCAGATTTTCCATGGTAATCTCATCCAGATCGTAGGTTACTTCTTTGCTGTAGGTGTTGATATTGCCGGAATTGGAGCAGTTGTTCAGAGTGCCGTAATTCCTGCCACAGATTCCTCCCACATAATGATCTCCCACAACCATTGCCCGGGCACTGCATTGCCTGATTTCTCCGGACGCTTCATTGACGCCTGCAAGCCCGCCGACGGATTCTTCTCCCGACACACTGCCCGACACGGAACAGTTCATTATGCTTCCGTAGTTCACCCCTGCCAGAATCCCTGTCTCACTCTTGCTACCCTCGGGGGAAACACGTCCCGTCACAGTGAGATTCCGCACCACGGCTCCCTGCCTGATATAACGGAAAAGTCCGGTGGCAGAACCTGCTGCCCTTATGTCCAGTCCGGAGATTGTATAACCGCCTCCGTCAAAAATACCGCCAAAGCTGGGAATCATCAGGTCACAATGCTTGGACAAAATAATATTCCCCTCAAGCTTCACATACTTGCCCACAGACCAGGAATCCAGTCCACAGTTCCTTGCCAGTTCCGCCAGCTCCTCCTCATTGGAAATGCTGATGACGGTATATTCCTCTTCCCCCGTATCCGGTTCTTCCCCTGTTTGTCCGGAACGATACTCCTCATAGGTTTTATTCTCTCCCACAGCCCGGACAGGTATGACGGAGGTAACCCACAACATACCGCACAAAGCCAGGGACACACCTGTCATAACCCTTTTGTTATTCCTCATCTCCCGTCACCTCCCGAGCCTTATCTTCTGTTTCAATTCTGTCATTTTCCGTCTCTTCCGTCTCTTCCGTCTCTGTTTGCGATATCGCCTTCGGAGGCGTCTGACCTTCCGTGACAATATCCTCTACACTGTCCTTTGCCCGCACTACCGCACCCATCTCACCTTCAATCACACCGGTAAACTCGCCGTCCAACACCCCGTTCACATATCCTCTGATCCGCCCTGACATACGAATTCTGCCTCCTGCCGGCAGGGGCTTCACCATCTCGCGCTTCAGCGTGAAGGCAGTCTTTTCGATGATTATATCTCCGATCAGCAATGTCTGCGGCAGCACCAGAAGCACCAGCGCAATGGAGGTCAGAGTCCCCCTCCCCAGAGCCAGACCGATTGCCGCCACCACGGCATTGGAGGAAATATTGCTGATAATGAAGCCCGCCCCAACCAGCATGGAGCCGCTGGTGACAATGGTAGGGAAGGCCTGATTCAACGTTTCCACAATGGCCTTCTTAATGGGCATATAGCTCTTTAAATCCATATAACGGCTGGTAATGACTATTGCATAGTCGATGGTTGCTCCCATCTGTATGGCAGAAACCACCAGATATCCCAGGAAATAGACGGATTCCCCCGTAAAATACGGCAGCGAGAAATTCATCCAGATACTTCCCTGAATGGTCAGCACCAGCAGCACGGGAAGACCGGCAGACTGGAAGGTAAACAACAGGATAATCATCACAAACAATGCGGTCAAAACAGTGATAATCGTGTTATCAATACCAAAGGAAGTGCTCAAATCCTTGTTGCTGGTAGAATTTCCTGCCAGTACAATGTCCCCGTATTCATAATATTGTGCCACGGTTTCCCTGATTTTCTCCAGAACGGCATAGGTCTCTTCCCCTTCCACAGGCACGGAAAGCTCCAGGACAAAACGACTGTAATCCTCTCCCAAAAGCTGGTTTTTTGCAATGCTGATCTGAGCATACGCATCCATCAGCGTTT
This sequence comes from Acetatifactor sp., assembly GCA_051880315.1. Lineage (GTDB taxonomy): Bacteria > Bacillota > Clostridia > Lachnospirales > Lachnospiraceae > Acetatifactor. Next base: position 2,892 of record JBJENR010000158.1, on the reverse strand, counting down.
CCTCCAGTTCCTCCTCCAGAGTGATGTTACCCTTTTCCTTCTGGTCATAAATAAAAAGAAACATGTCAATCAGCGGCACCCTGTACTCATTCACGCCGTTCAGCAGCGCACCATAGTTGCTGTCCTCCACCGCATAAGCGGAATACAACAGATTCACCACCTCAATGTCCAGGTCAATCAATTCGGCAAACTCTCTGGGAGAAAGCTGGGCGGTCAGCATGTATCCGTCCATTGCTTCTATATTGGCAAGACCCATACAGGAATCCACCTCAGTCATGGCCTCCAACGCCCTCAGTGCCCGGGCTTCCTTCTCATAATCTCCGCAGGGCACCATAACCGCCAATTGATTTACGGTTCCGAATTCCCTGTTCACCATGGCAGCAGAAAACTTATTTGCACTCATATTCCCGGCCTCCAACGTATTCACGTCGTAGACATAATTTGTTTTCCCTGAGATAAGGGCTGCAGCAATCACCACAACCACAAAAAGCGGAGGAATCACAAATCTTGTATGTACACAGAATTTTCCTACCGCCGTAATCTTGGGCACAAAGCTCCTATGATGAGAATTGTCGATAGCCCCGGCAAAGGTCAGCAGAAGACCGGGCATCAGAAAGAATACAGACACCAGACTCAACAATATTGCCTTTGCCAACACAATTCCCATATCGTAACCGATTCTAAACTGCATAAACATCATGGCAATCATGCCGGAAACGGTGGTCAGGGAACTGGAGGAAATCTCAGGAATAGCCTTGCTCAGCGCAACGATAACCGCCTCCCTGGCATCCTTGTCCTCATGCTCCTCCATGAACCGATGACAGAGAATAATGGCATAATCCACTGCCAGCGCCAGCTGCAGCACCACTGCGATAGAGTCTGTAACAAAGCTGATGGTCCCGAAGATAAAGTTGGTTCCCTTATTCAGGATGGCTGCCACAATAAAAGTCATGAGAAATACGGGAATCTCCGCGTAAGTAGTGGAAGTAAATAACAGCACCGCCACAATAACCACTCCTGCCAGCAACAGAATAATCACCATATCACGTTGCAGGTCATCCGCGTCCCTCTCCTCCTGTCCGATATCCGAAGTATAATAGACATCATACCCCTTCAGCTCCTCCAAAACCCCGTTCAGATATTTCTGGGCTTCCGGCTCATCCGCTTCCGCATTGAAGGTAATATCATACAAAGCCTCCATATCATGATAGTGCTCCTCGGAAGCCTCAAAAGCCAACATACTGACCCCATCCAATTCCTTCAGCCTATCTGCCAGTTCTCCTGCCTGCTCCAAGGTAATATTACATACCATCACACGGGCTGTGCCATAGGTGGTAAACTGCTCCTCCATCAGGTCAAGTCCCTGCCTGGTTTCCGTAGTCTCCGGCAGATAAGTAGTCAGGTCATTGTTGACCTTCACCTTGTTCATATAAATCACGCTGAAAACAATCAGCATAATAAAAATCAAATAGAAACCTTTGCGCTTGTCCACAATCAGCGTAGACAGCTTTATCATGAAGGACTCATCCTTCTTCTCTTTTTCCTTTTCCATAAAATCCTTCCTTCACAGACATATGCTTATTTGCATCTATGTTTTTTAATCAACAACTGTTGATTTTTATTATTAGTGTTAATATAATGATACTTAAGGAAAAGGAAAAGGCAATGCACACATTTGGCGTAAACGTATGGTTCTCGACACTTGCAGTCACCAATGTCCATTACTTCATAGAATATTTAGATTTATAACGGAGAAAACAAATGAACGAAAACAATGAAAAAAGAACAACCACAGACCGCCGCGTCCGAAAAACAAGAGCATTACTTCAGCAGGGACTGATTCAGTTGATGGAAACCAAGGAAATCAAAGATATTTCCGTGAAAGAATTGTCGGATTTGGCAGACATCAACAGAGGCACCTTCTATCTGCACTATAACGATATCTACGACATGCTTGAAAAAATGGAAGATGAACTTTTTGTGGAATTCAATGAAATTCTGGATCGAACCCTCACCCCGGAGGCCAGCTCTTCCGAGACAACACTGCAGGAGGTATTCGCCTTTTTGGAGCGGCACAAGGCCTTTGCCAAGGCAACCATGGGGCCTCACGGGGACCTGGCCTTCGTCAACCGCATGAAAAGCCTTGTAAAAGAACGTATTTACGATATTTTGGATGTAAGCGCCCAAAACCAGGACCTGGAATACATCGAAGCATTCATTATCTCCGGCTGCATCGGAGTCATCGAAACCTGGCTGAACCATCCCACCCCGAAACCGCCGGAGGAGATTGCGTCCATCTGTAACGCCCTGCTGCGAAAGGGACTTCACCTGATGTAGACCCTGGCACGGATACAGGCTCTGACACCCTGCCCGGGTACCTTACTTCCCACTTCATTCAACAGCACACCAGATACGGAACCCACTCCCTCCGTCACACTATAGGGATTCATGCTCTTTCAAATACTCCAGCAATGCCAGGCAGCCCTCCCGCACATCCCGATAGGTGGTCTCAAAATCTCCCGTATACCAGGGGTCGGAAATATCCCGCTCGACACCTGTAAAAGCAAGCAGCTTGTATATCTTGCATTTCTTATCTCCGCCCAACATCCGCATCATATTGCGGATGTTGGCGCTGTCCATGCCTATCAGATAATCATATTTATGATAATCCGCCCTGGTCAGCTGGACTGCCCGCTTCCCACTGCAATCCAGCCCATGCTCCGCCAACACCGCCCTGGCCGGCGGATAGACCGGATTCCCCACACCATTCCAAATCTCCTCCGTACTGGTAGCCGCCGAAGCAACATAAACCCTGTTTTCCAGCCCCTCCCGGGCCACAAGATCCTTCATAACAAATTCCGCAATGGGAGAACGGCAGATATTGCCGTGGCA
>JBJENR010000157.1:0-1970 GCA_051880315.1 Acetatifactor sp. | reverse complement strand
AACTTGAGTTTTGCAGCATATAAAAGAAAATGAGCCTACAACCGTAGTGATTTAAATGGTTGTAGGCTTTGTTGGTTAGTACATTAATTGTTGTGTTTCTCATCCATTTTTACTGTATCCGGTAATTTTTTTGATTTCAGATAAGGTTCGATATTTCTTTGAGAAATCAATGTTTGTAGCTTTGCCTAGTGCCTCAAGAACTTCATCATAGTATCCAAGCATATAATAGTTCTGCTCAATGTGAGAGTAGTTGCATTTTCTAAGGCTTTCGACAATCTGGTTTACACAGTATTTCCTTTCCACTTTCATTTCGAGGATTCTAATAAGGGTTAGAGCCACAAAACATGTTAGAAAATGTGCATGTATGTGATCTTCCCGTGATACATATACAGGTCTTGCGGTTAGCGAGCTTTTTGTAATCTTAAAAGATTCTTCGATGCGCCATAGTCCTCTGTAGATATCAATAATTTCGCTGTCACTTTTATCCATTTCACTAGTGACAATCATATAATATCCATCATATTTTTCTTCTTCTCTGATTAGCTCTTCGTTAAGGAAAAGGGAACTTTTGCCTTCAAGAATTTCACCTGTTTCGACATCATAACTGATGCCTTGTATATACTTAGCTGCACCATAAGCTGTTGCACGATTGTATTTGCCGGGAGAGGATATCAGATCCTTTGCCTTGAGTAGCGCTGATTCTCTTTCTGCGCGGGCTCTTTTAGCATATTTCTCGCTGTAGAATACAACCTGTTTTTCATCGACGGATACCTTTTTCTTTTTGCCTGAACACATAGTTACATTTATGAGCCTGGGACATAGCCTTGATTTACATTTGTAGTCTTCTCCGGCGTTGATATATCCTTCGTTATCAAGGACATAATCTTTGAGTTCTTTGGTCGCACCTCTGATGCTCATGGATACAACATAGCCATTGTTGCCTGAAAGAGTGTAGTAAAGATTGTCGCCACTATTGATCCCCTTGTCAGCAACAACAATTACTTTGCCGGCACCTATGTTAGCCTTTGCGTTCTTGAGAGCAGGTCTTAATGTGGTGACGTCATTTGCATTTCCTGCAAACAAATCATATGAAACAGGCAATCCGTTGTTATCGATAAACAAACCCATTTGGACGATAGGATCGGGACGATGTTCTTTGGAGACTCCTTTTTTTCTCAGGTCATCAGCTTCATCGATTTCAAAGTAATAATTTGTAACATCATAATACATCAGTGAAGTGTCTCTGCCATAAACAGTAGAGATTTTTTCATGTATCCATTTCTGAAGGCTTTTCTCATAGCGACTAAAATATGAGAGTGATCGATATACATCGCCTAAAGAGAACTGTGTTCTGTCAAAGATACGATGCTTTTGCTCAAAAGTGCTTTTTTTGGAACCGGGGAATATGACTCTTCCGTAAAAAAGAAGCTTTGCAACACTGTTGAGATTAAACTCAATATCCAGATTACGCTGTTTTATCTGAAAAAAAGTATTTAATTCAAGCTCATGATAAATATTGGCAAGGGCAGAATAACCAAAATTTTTCACAAGGTCAGTGTTTGCTGCAAGTTTTTTGTTAGGGTCAATTTCTAGAGTAACCGGCTTATGGCTGTTGTTGTATTCAACAGTCATATCTTTAGCAAGTTTAGTAAAATATGCAATTGGATCAGGATATTGCTTTTCAAGGTCATCAAGATAACCGAGTGTCTTAATAGTTTTCTGTTTTGATTTTCCGGTATCCTGTTCACGGTATCCGTGAACAATGGAAAGATATACTCTGTCTTTGCGCTTTTCTTTTCTAAGAAACATAAAAAACCTCTTGAATACGTTAAAATATATATAAATATTATACCACAAAACATTACAAAACACAACAGAAAAAGACAAGAAAAATAATAAAAAATTTCCCGTAGACCTTTTATACCAACGGGGTTCGGTGATGCTATATTAAATATGCTGCAAAACTATGG
>JBJENR010000156.1:0-1992 GCA_051880315.1 Acetatifactor sp. | reverse complement strand
CATTTTTTATATCAAATTGCGGAACCTGTGCCTCTGTTTTGTATGGCCTCAATAATATCACTCTATTGTAGTTGCTCTATCTGTAAGCAGCAGAAGAAGGGTGATTGCGAGTTTGTCAAAAATTGTGTGAATTTACAAATAATTGCTATGTTTGCAATGTTCTGAGATTCAGATGTCTCGGGAGGCGCTTTTCTCCCTACCCGGACACTTAGTCGCTTACTTATCCCCGGTTTTCGCCGGGGATACTTTTTTTATGTTTTTCCGCTCACTTCTTCAGAAGGCCTTTCTTCTCAAGCCAGAGCACGAAGAACTTGTCGTAAAGAGAATACACACCCTTATCCTCCGTCAGAAAGTCTTTGTCGAGGAGCCCTTTAAGCGCGGAACTAACGCTGCTGGAGGAACTCAATGAGTATTTCTTGATGAACTTGCCTCCTTTGACCTGGGAGGCATAGCCTTCAGATGCTATAGCCAGCAGAAGATCCCTCTGCTTGAGGGGCATCTGGTACAGGAGAGACTCATAGCTGTCAGACGACATCCTTACAAGGAAGTCCACTGCTTCGTCTATCATTCCCGCATCGCAGCGGCAAGCTGCTTCTGTCCTGGCAAACAAGATGTTGAGTGCGCGGTGAATGTAACTTGTCACTCCATCGAAACGGTCATACAGAATGGCTACCACATCAGCATCGAGACTCTTTCCGTTTTGCTCAAACTTCTCCACAGCGAATTCGGTGTATTTGTCGAGAGAAATGGCCTGGAGGTTGATAATTGCCACACTTTGGTAGAACGGTCTTGACGGAGACGTGAACATTCCGTTCATCAAATGCCTTTGGCTTCCGGAGAAGATAAAGTGTGCATTTGTGGTTTTCTGGACATAGGTGCGCATTGTGGCCTCCACAGTGGATTCCGGGTATTTTGTAATCTGCTGGAATTCGTCAATGGCCACGATACAAGGTCTGTCGGCATTTTGGAGATAGGTGAATATTTCATCGAGTGTGGCGGCCGGATTTCTGATTTCCCCCAGTCCTACGCTCCACCCGGGCATTCCGTTGATGTCGAAACTTATTTCGGACCTCAGAGAACTTACGGCCGAGAGAAATTTTTCCCACGCCGCCTTTCCTCTCGGCTTCAGCGCATCCAGGACAGCTTTGCCAAGCAGATTCACCAGGTCATTCAGGGATTTGGAAGCATAGATATCCACAAGGAAGCAGTAGTAATCCTCCCTGAATTCGTTGCAGTCGAAGATGTGGTTTATCAACTCCGTCTTGCCCAGCCTCCTCGGGGAGATGAGTGCTATATTGTTTTCATTTCTGAGCAGAGTCCTGATATCCTCCGTCTCAGCCACCCTGTCGCAGAAATACTCCGCTCCGGCATATCCGTTAGTTACAAATGGGTTTCTCATTGCATTGTCATTTTTGCAAATATAATGAAAAACATGAATATTATCATTTTATAGTAACCATAAAATGATAATCATAAAATGGTAGCTAACTTTGCAAAAAATAACTACCATTTTTCTTCATAAGCGTCCGCTCCTGTCAATACTTCACCACTGTGCACCAGTTGGAATTGGAAGGAACAACATCAGTATTGGACCCGAAGATCGTTGAATGTTAATTTCTATATGTCGTCAAGACGTTACACTAGTTTGACAATTAACCTACTGACACACAAATATAATCTCCCACCCCGACATTTGCAAATCAGTGAGGGTGCTTACTGGTCAACCGAAATCAGGATAAGTCACCTTACAATCACGTTGCCGCACTTTACTGCTGGTTATTCCCGTTAAAAACGCTAAATTTGCAAATAGCAAAATAAAAATACTCATATAATGGCCCAATCCGTAGAACCCCAGATAGCCGACCTTGCCAACAGCTGGTTAAAGCATTACGAACTCAATTATTTTATTGAGCAAGAGGCTCCAAACTCCGAGATCAAGAATAAAAGTCAATATGCCGTAAATGGGGCTGTCCATTATACTTTACAGAATAC
>JBJENR010000155.1:0-6799 GCA_051880315.1 Acetatifactor sp. | reverse complement strand
AAAACCCTCAAACTGTACCCTCAAAAAGGTAGCCCCTCAAAAACTTTGAATACCCTGATATCCAAAAGTTGTTGGATATTGTTGGCTTTTTTGGTACTATAAAGACAACAATAGTATACGGAGCGGAGGAAAGAATGAATACGATATGTCGCGATATCTTTAGGAACGAGACAGAAAAAAGAATCAGATATGTAGGGAGCATGGATTCGAATTGATCCGTATAGAAAAATACATATGCCAGAAGGTATCAGTACATGAAAGAAATACTGATGAAATACTTTGCAAGTGTGAGATAAAGATTGCGGATGCAACAGGTGATATGGAATTTAGAAAGTAGATTATTTTGGATTGTTTTAATGCTTGTAAGATTATGGCGATTTTTCTTCACCCAATTGCACCGGAAGGATGTGAAATGTTTGGAGAATAGTTAAATGTGGGAGAAGAATTGTGGGATTGAAATCACATTTTTGAGCCTGTTTCATTTTTGGTTGGAGAGGCAGAGAAACATAAATTGAAGTATCTGGAACCAAGAGTGGATTTCTTTAAGAAACATGATTGTCAGTTGGCGGAAATGTAGTTAGTGTATAGAAATTTATTGCATTATTTGTACTTATGTGATATATTCCTAACTATCAATCAAAGAGGATAAAAATATGAACACATTTTATGTTAACAGTTTAAGACGCAGAGAAAGAAGACGTAAGCTCTTGTAATCATTGTTTTCCGCATGGTTGCAAGAGATGTACGTCTTGTTTCTGTGCGGTTGCTGTTTATAAATGTTGTAGATGCAGAACCGTAATAGATTTAGCAAAAGGCTAAATTCCATTGCGGTTCTTTTTTTATCCGATTAATGATAATCAGAATCAATAGGAGGAAAATCTTCTGCTCGCATAAGAGGGCTCGCATTTTCCTTCGGAAAACAAGGAGGATTTTATGAAAAAGAAAATTTGTCAGTATTTATCAGATGTATTAGTGGAAATGCCGGAAGAAGAGTTGTTGAAACTGGTGGAGATTCCGCCAGAGGAGAGAATGGGTGATTTGGCAGTACCTTGTTTTGTGATGGCAAAGAAAATGCGTAAGAACCCGATGCAAATTGCATCCGAACTGGTAGAAAAGTTGAACGAACAGAAAGAATTTTTGGGGATTGAAAAAGCGGAGAGCGTAGGTGCATATTGCAATATTTATTTGATACGTGACTTGTTTGTTAAAAAGTGTATGGAAAAATTGCAGACAGAAAATAATGGTGTAACGCAAAGCGGCGTGGGAAAAACGATTTGTATGGATTATTCTTCTCCTAACATTGCTAAGAACTTTCATGTAGGCCATTTGCGGACTACTGTAATCGGAAATTCACTGTATAAGATTTATCAGAAATTAGGATATGATGTGGTTCGCATCAATCATTTGGGTGACTGGGGAACACAGTTTGGCAAGTTGATTGTTGCATATAAGTTATGGAGCAGTGAGGAACTGGTAAAAGAGAGTGGGATTGAAGAATTACTGCGTATTTATGTGAAGTTTAATGCGGAATCCGAGAAGAATGAAGAATTAATTGTAGAGGCGCGGGAATGGTTTGTGAAAATGGAACAAAATGTTCCGGAAGCGTTGGAAATCTGGAATTGGTTTAAAGAAATCAGTATGGTTGAGTTTGAACGTATCTATGATTTACTTGGAATATCCTTTGATTCTTATTTGGGTGAGAGCTTCTATCGTGACAAGGTGCCTGTGTTAGTTGATGAATTAAAAGAAAAAGGTCTCTTGGTTGATAGCCAGGGCGCACAAGTAATTGATTTGGAAGAGTATAATATGCCCCCGTGTCTTATTACAAAAAGCGATGGAGGTTCCATTTATCATTCCCGGGATATTGCTGCAATATTGTACCGGAAAGAGCAATATCATTTTGAAAAATGTTTATATGTAACCGGGTTAGAACAGTCGCTTCATTTCAAACAGATTTTCAAGGCGATTGAAGTGATGGGATACGATTGGGCTGATGGATTAGTTCATGTTCCGTATGGTTTAGTGAGTTTGTCAGGAGAAAAACTTTCGACACGAGGCGGAAATATCATTTATGCAGAAGACATTTTGAAAGAGGCAATAGAGCGAGCTTACAATGCAATTGTGGAAAAGAATCCATCATTAGTTGACAAGGAAGTAACGGCCAAGAAGGTTGGAGTAGGTGCAATCATCTTCCATGATTTATTCAATCAGCGAATCAAAAATGTGGATTTCTCATGGAAGGAAGTCCTGAATTTTGATGGTACGACAGGTCCTTATGCACAGTATACGTATGCCCGTGCAAAGAGTGTGTTGCGAAAATTTGGGAAATCTGTAGAAGTTAAAGAGATAGATTATGCGGTATTAACGGATGATGTATCATTTCATTTGATAAAAATGTTAGAAGCATATGAGGATGCAGTTATAAATGCAGCAGAAAAGTATGAGCCATCTATAGTGGCAAGGTATGTAATATCATTGGCGACTGCATTTAATAAGTTCTACCATGATTGTTCTATTTTACAAGCCGATGAAAAGGAGAAAATGGCACGACTGGTTTTGGTGGATATAGTGCAGAAGGTGTTGTGTGAGGCGTGTGGTTTGTTAGGGATGGAATGCCCTGAAGAGATGTAATTGAATATGTTTACATCAGTGGGTTCATGCTGTCAACATATGAGGGTGAATGAAATGCGAAAAGGATTGTGTTGAGTATAACACAACCAATACCAGAGAAAGTAGAGAAGTTATTCAAGCCCTTATCCAACAGGGATTAAGTAACTCGGAAATAGATGAGAATGTAAAAAATATCCTTTTGGGAGATGGATAAGAGAGTTGGTAGAATTCTGAGGGTGTTTTTATTTTAATGGAACAAATTAATTAAGGCGTGTATTAATATATTATTTTTAGCCTTGACACTCCCCTTAGGTAACCCTTTATGATAAAGGTAAAGATTAACAACGCGCGAAAAACTGTTATTCTTCAAATCTAAAGATATCGGTATCAGTTATTCAAATGCTTGTTTTGTTTAAAATGTCAGCGTGATGAATGGAGAAAAACAATGGAAAAGAAAATGTATACTGCTGGGGAAATTGCTAAGTTGGCGGGAGTTTCAATAAAAACGATTCGTTTCTATGATGCGAAAGGCTTACTAAAGCCTGTGACATATTCTGAGGCGGGGTATCGTTATTATGACAAATCGTCGGTTGCAATCCTGCAAAAAATATTGATGTTAAAATATTTAGGCTTTTCTTTGCAGCAGATCGAAGGTATGACAAAAAGCGACAGTGATATGAGCTTTGAAGAACAGTTGTCTCGACAAAAGGAATTACTGAAGCAACGCAAAAAACAACTTGAAGAGCTACTTGAAACCATTGATATTATGGAAAAAAGCGATAAATCTCAGCGATGGGATTACCTCATCCGATTATTAAATCTGTTAACGGATGAGGAGAAAGTAAAGCAGCAGTATGAAACTTCTGCTAATCTTGAGCGGAGAATTAACCTGCATGCATATAGTACAGCTGAACAGAATTGGATGGAGTGGGTGTACGACAGACTTCCGTTAAAGGAAGGTGCAAAGGTGCTGGAAATCGGCTGTGGAACGGGACTTTTGTGGAAAGAAAACATTCACCGTTTGCCTGAAAAGATGGAGCTGATTTTGACTGATCGTTCGGAGGGCATGCTGGAGCAGACAAGAAATACTTTAAAAGAATATGAGGGATTTTTGACAGAAAAAGGGATTCGTATTGAATACCGGATTATGGATGGAGATGCACTTGTGCTTCCTGAGAAAGAATATGACTGTATTATTGCGAATCATATGCTGTATCATGTAGTGAAACGGGAAGCATGCCTTAATACCATAGCTACCGCCATAAAGCCAGAAGGTAGCTTTTGCTGTTCTACAGTGGGTGATTTACACATGAGAGAGCTGCATGAGTTGCTTAAAGAATTTGATGACAAGCTTGAAATGCCATTTACATCCATTACAGTAGGCTTTCATCTGGAAAATGGGGAAGAACAGCTGAGAAAGTTTTTCTCCCGGGTCAAGTGTATGGTGCAGGACAACGATTTGCTTGTGGACAATGCGGAGGCAATCTATGATTATGTATATTCATATCCGGGAAATGCTCCCTGCATACTTGACCGAAGAGGGGACGAGTTTCGGCAGCTGATACAAAAGAGGATTGACCGTGATGGAAACTTTTTTATTCATAAATCAGCCGGAATGTTTGTGTGCGAGAAATAGCTGAGGCTAATCAAAATATTCAATAGATGAACTGATAGAAGAGTTGTATTGTCAAATAATGGATAATTGTGCTGATAAAGTATCGCTTATTGGTCATTCTTAGGGAGCATTATTAAAGCATTTTAAGGGTCAAATGAAAAACCATGTGCAAGAGTAAAAATCAGATTTGTAATTTTGAGGAAGTACAGAAACGCTTTTATTGAACCCTAAAGAATAATGCATACCCCCTAAGAATCTGTCATACACTGTAAAAAAGATTCTTAAGGGGTATTCTTTTGAAGGATTATATCGAGGAGCGTGCCATCAGCATCGCGGAGTTTATCATCGAATCCAATGCCACGGTGCGTCAGACCGCCAAGGCATTTGGAGTATCTAAGAGCACGGTACATAAGGATGTTACGGATAGGCTTATGCAAATTAACCCCGCACTGGCCAAACAGGCCAGGCAGGTATTGGATGTGAATAAGTCAGAACGTCACATCAGGGGAGGCATGGCGACCAAAGAGAAATACGCGCATAAGCAGAGCTACTAATTTTGCTACAAGGTCACTTTTTACGGTCTGAATGTAACATGGGTAGCAGGCATGTCGGTTTCTGTATCCACAACACTGTAATCATGGCTATAATCATAAGCATCATAGTAACTGGGATAGAAATCGCCGATGCTGCAGATTCCACCGGTCAAGGTTAATTCGTTTTTGTAATAAATCGCTTTTTCCAGGGTGGTGTCAATGACGCAGATAGCCATTTCGGTGCCGTATACATCCAGTGTTACCTCTTTGTCAATCATAAGGCAGGACTGACTGATTTCTGCCTGAAGCTCGATACCGATGGGATTGGTACGGTCATCATTGATGGTTAGACTTCCGTTCCCTGTAAGGGTTATGCTTCCGCCATAGCCAAAGCCCCAGGCCCGAAGCATTTCGAGGTGATTCTCACCCTCCAGTTTAATGGTAAAGCCGTTGCCCATCAGGTTGATATCCAGCAGGGGCCCGGTAAAATTGTGGAGGGTAAGTGTATTGGTGGAGGAGTCGTAACGGATGCCCGGGTCGTCGGTAAGAAATTCACAGGGCTGCCAGACTTCACCTGCTACCAGGTAGAATGCATTTCCGTCAGAGGACAGCAACCGGATGAATTCCTGATAGTTGCCCCAGCCGGTTTCAGGGTCCTGTAATACGAAACCATTAGGCTCCAGGTTGGGCAAATCAGGAAAGGAATCGTCAGGCAGGTCTGCTATTATTGGCTCCTCGGAGGGGAGACTGCCGGGCGCTTCCTCCTCTTCCCGGGAGGCAACTATGTGCGGCGGTTCCGGCTCGGGTTCCGGTTGAGTGGGCATCGAGCCGATGATTGTCACAGTTGCAATGGCAGTAGCTGCCGTCAGCCCCACCATGTGTTTCAGGAGCTCTCTTTGCTCCTTTTTCTTTTGGCTGTGATTGTCTGGCTTTGCGGTATATTGCACAATCTCAGAATCCTGACGGATTTCCGGTGCAGGAGCGGCTATCTCTTTTGGAGGAAAGACATGCTCCGGCACAGGGATACCTTCTTCAGGCAGCGGGGGCATATCCTCCGGTGGCGAAAGGCGCTCTTCTGATAAAAAAGTGTACTCCAAATACTTCATAAATCATATCCCTCTTCGTGGGTAGTTGTTTTACGCCTGGGTAGCTGCTTACTTTTGATGGACGTCTACCTGAGGGTAAGGACATTCAACCTTTTCCTTGCGGAAGAAGATAAGCAAATCATGATTCAATACGCGTTGGACAGAATAGATATTGCTTTCGTCCACATCTGCCACAAAGCGAAGGGTAATACCGGATTCTCCCAATTCCTGTACACCCAGGTACCTGGGTGCGGATTGCATTTGGTCGGTATGCAGGGCATAGATGGCATCCATCATGCCGGGTATCTTTGCTTCAAGTGCTTCCAGATCAGTCTCGTAAGGAATCTGAATATCTGCGACGGAACGGGACACATGATCTGAGCGGTTCAGAATGTCCTTCATATTGGAGTTATTAATGATTTTTACGTTTCCGCCGTTGTCTGTGATGCTGGTGGTACGGATGCCTATGTCGGATACAGTGCCGCGGAACCCGGAGATTTCCACAATGTCGCCCACATTATACTGATTTTCGAAGAGCATGAAGAAGCCGGTGATGACATCCTCAATCAGGCTCTCGGCGCCAAAGCCCACAATCAGTGTTAAGATTCCAACAGATGCAGCGATGGTAGACACGTTGACACCGAGGATGGCAAGTCCCCAGCACAGAATAATCAATGCAGAGCCATAGCGAAGGATGCTCTGTGTAATTGTCACAACCGTAGCGGAACGGTGCGTTTTGTGCTTGAAAAGACCAAGAATTAATACCAATAATTTTTCTACAGTCAAAATGGAGAAAATCATTAGCAGCAGATAAAATACCTTTGCAATGCTTATGCTGATGTTTTCAAAGAAATCTTCTGAAGCATCAAACATGTCGGTCGCCAGACCGATGCCACAGGTTGCTGCAACGAAGATAATACAGATTACCAGGCTGATAATCTGCTTGACCTTCTTGT
>JBJENR010000154.1:0-2014 GCA_051880315.1 Acetatifactor sp. | reverse complement strand
AGGTTACGGATTTTTCCGGCTTCCTCAAGCTGTAATAAATATTTTTCGTACATAATAAATCCTCCATGTAAAGTCAGTAATTTCGGGTATCACTGCTTACATGGAGGTGCATTGGAATAATAAAACCGCTTGCTAAAAGAACGGTTAGGTGTTAATCTTTTCATAGGCAGTGGTAATGTCGATCCTGTTTGATTGTTGGTTGTGGTGACTTAACAATACTACTTGTAGGACTTGGTTTCCACTGCTTTTTAATTTGAGAAAAGAAAAAACTGCGCCACAGCCTAGGCAGGCCATCGCGCAGCGATTTTGTTCAATCGGAATTTGACGGACTGTAAAACTAATTTACTAAGACTTCCCATACCTAAAATGGGCTTCGTACCTTGAAAATTCAATATTTCAGCTAACAAAGTAGTATTTATGCCATTACGGCTTGTGGATGGAGCGCCTTTCGAAGATATTCTGGCAGTCTGGATTCAAAATCAGAGATAAAAACTTCTATTTGTTCATCTGTTAGCTTCAAAAGTTCTTGCATACTTGCCATTAATGCATCCATAAGGATGCTGAGAGAACGGTAGAAGGTAATGTCTGCCATCTCCTCTACAAGGTAAAAGAACAGTTCACCCAGTGTTCTCTGATCTTCGTTCTGCCTTTGCTCTGTAGCAAGCAACATATATCGGGTAAACACGATTGCTACATGAGCAGTCAGTGCATCATAAGATAAACTATGGCATTCACCAACCAGGTTCAGCATAGATTTACAGGTCTTGAAGAAAACCTCGATCTGCCAGCGTTTTCCATATATCCGGATGACCTCTTCTTCAGAAAGGGTTGTATCCGTGCATAAAAATGCAAGCCAATCTTTACGATTCGCTTTATTTCTGACACAAACAATTTTAGCAGGAATCGGATTATCTTTTCCAACCAGGACATCGATAGAAAGCAGATATTTGGATTTGCCACGACGCTTCTTGTTTCTGGAATAGATTTCCTTGATGTTAAGCTGTTCATCCTCATACCCATATTTGATGCGGCTGCTTTTCCTTATCATAGCGATAACACCCAGATTTTTGGAGCTGATTGCAGTAATCTGTGCCGGATTGGAAAACCAGGTATCAAAAAGAACGTAATCAGCGGATAATCCTGCAGATAAAGCGGCATCAAGAAGCGTCAGCATTGCTTCAGGAGCTTTGGTTTGAGCCAGTTTGCGGCGCTTGCCTGCAAGGGTTCTCTGATCAAACTCTTTCACCGGGCCAATGATGTTGGTCTCCTTGGAAGAAGCAAGCAGACAGCTGTTTACAGGAATCAAAGTATTTCCATCACTCCAGCTTAAGGTAAGCATACGGAATCCTTTTTTGTAGTTCATTCCGGTATGATCAAAGACTCTGGATCCCAGTTCAGTCTTTTTGCAACTGGTGCGGTTGATAAGGCTGTCATCAATGATAAAGACATTTTTACGAGAGTCGTCAGTAAGGGGCTTAATATCATTGTTAACGATATCTGCAGCAAGAAGGGATGTAAAACGAAGCCAGTTGGTTTTGGTGAAATTCAGAAAACGGTAAAAAGTGTTCTTGGAGAAATCTTCCCGGAATGAACCGGTACGCTGTTGCATGTACATGCTTCTTCCTGTAAATATGTTACCGAGTTTATATTTTAGAAGAGAAACAGCAGAAATACCTTTTTCTTTGGTTCCGTTGCATTTCTTGAGCAGTTTTCCAACATGATGGTTGGCAAAAAACTTTTGGATACAATCAAGTAATGCTACCTCTTCTGTGTAATTCTGTGATATAATGGACATGGCATAAATCCTCCTATGTACGATGGTTTCTGGACAATTCCATTATACCACAGGAATGCATTTATGCCTTTTTTATTGGCTGAAATATTGAATTTTCAAGGTTCAACACACCTTATTGGTGTGGGAAGTTTTAGTAATTTAATTAATGGAAACAACTTATCACTTTGGAATTTATGAGGAAAATAGAAATGGCTTATGAAGTTCATTGTAAATATTGTG
>JBJENR010000153.1:0-34971 GCA_051880315.1 Acetatifactor sp. | reverse complement strand
TGCCGTGGCAGATAAATAATACTTTTATCTTTGTTATCAATCTCCTTGTTTTGCACGGAAATGCCCTGTTTTTCAAGGGGTTCCGGGTGTTTGTGAAATGTGTTCTTGGTCTGTCATCTTGGCAAAATACGGCAAGATGGAGCAAGTTATTACTACCTGTTAATTTAATAGTAAAATTGGTAGTAAAAGGGAAAAGTTTACTACTAAGAATTTTTTCTACTGATGATAAGCTCATTTCCATTTGCAATTGCAACGAAATTATGTTCAGCAACAAATTTTACATTTTCTGCTGAGAGGTAGTTCATTATCATTTCATAATACCCATCAATCTCAATTGATTCTGTAATTGCTTGCAAAGATTCGCCAACTGTAGTAAGCATTCTCTCCCATTTCAAATTTAGCAGCTGGTAAGGAATTACCAATTTTACAGGCATGAATTTCTATCATGATTGGTTGCTTCTAGCTAATTTTCAATAATTACTTTTATACCTGTGGTCTCGTCTTTTACCACCAAATCACATCTATACGCGCCCACATATACTTCTGTATTTATATCCACCAGATTTAGACCAATTACAATATCAAGTTCCTCAATATTTTCATCCTTTGCAAGCCATGCCAAAAAACATATCACTCATGCTTCCATAAATCTCTTACATTTACTTACGTAAGTTTTCCTAATTTCATTAGAATTACCTTCCTCCCGTCTTACCAAAGCCACGGTTTCTTAAAGCATTCAATTGCCGTATCTGGTAACAAATCATCTTTATATTCTTCATGAGTTATTCTGTGAGTTTCATATATCTTATTATTTGGTGCAAATAAAGGTTGCTCCCAAAATCTGTTGTTACAATCTTCTATTCCCATAACTATTATTGACGAAATCATCCCTGCAACAATGCAATCTTTATGATAACATATCCTCATCGCAAAAGACTCACCCGCACGGATTTTTCTATCATACATGGTTGAATAGCTCAACAATCCATGTTCTAAAATCATTTGTGCACTAGCCACACTGCAAAGTAATGTGTCCTTTTTATACGTACATATTGGACTAACACACCGGATATCCGTTTTCCCCACATTTTTGAAACTGTAAATAACACAACACCATTCTTCTTCATTAAAGAAGTCTTTATTATAATGCGCAGTCACAATATCGTCCTCAACCGACACTTTTTCCATTTTCGTCATAAACACATCAATATCGCATTCTTTTTTCAATTTGTGTCCCGGACGACTTAAATATTCTTTATATTCAACTATCTCTAATTCAGGGCGTTCCTCATATATTTTTTTCTTTTCGTTTTGCTTTTCTTTCTTGTCTTCGCGCCGTTCTTTTCGCTTATCTAAGAGTAATGTAACAATTCCACCAGCAATTGTCCCTGTTATTGCACTAATGAGTGTATTTATCAATTCGCTTGTCATATCATTAAGCCCCACGTATACATACAATATTTACCTATTCTAGCGTAGTTCTTATGCGGTCAATTATGCTTATATCTGCTGGCAGCCATTCAACTGAATCCAATGTCTCTTTTGTCAGCCATTTCGCTGCCTCATGCTCTTTGAGTACCACATCACCTGTAACAATTTCAGCCCAGAAACAATCCATTGACAAATGGAATGTTGGGTAATCGTACTCAATCGTATCAATCAATTCTCCAACTACTATCTCTGTTTCAAGTTCTTCCATTATCTCTCGAACAATAGCCTCCTGGGGTGTTTCTCCTTCTTCGATTTTCCGCCTGGGAATTCCCAGCCATCTTTGAATTCACCGTAACCCCGTTGGGTTGCAAAGATTCTATTAGCATCTCTAATAACGGCGGTAACGACTCTAATCGTTTTCATTTCTTTTTATCCCCTTACTGTAATGTTCAGCAGTATACTGGTAATATGCTTTAAGTCGTTCGAATGTAAGGTCTAATCCGCAGTTTTCAGCGCAGCCTTTCTTTCGATGTATAAGTTTGCTCAGTACCGGCTCCTTCTCTTCCCAACAACCGTAACATAATATAAATCATGAGCAGGCAAACAGCAACTGAATATCGAATTAAAATCTTAAAACTTTTTATCTCAACATCCTCTAACCTACTGTGCAAAATAATTACTCATATATTATCAAATCCTCCACATAACTACAAGTGTTGATGATTTGTTTATTACTTACTTGCTTTCAATAATGCCTGATTCTCTATCATAAGAAAGATTCCTGAGTATCTCACAGTCTAGTAAATCCCATCTATCAAGATAAATGTCATTCTTATCAAAGAAATTGCGAATATTAGTTTCACTGCGTTGCTGCCCTTTTTTCCCAGGTGTATTTAGCCATTCGCTATGCTCTCTTTTAATCGTTTCAGCCACAATTTTACTCGGAACAATATGATACTCTGGTGTCTCTAACTCATTTAAGGAAACAAATATGTATACGATATTATCTCCGGTAAGCGTTTCATTTTTCTGAGACAATGTCCACTTCTTTTGTTTATACCCAGTAGTCTTAACTTGGATAGCAAACTGCTCATAAGTTGTTCGATTGATAGCTAATATATCAAAATCCTTCACATTTGACATTGGTACTGCAACAGTAAACCCTCTTCGTTCTAATTCTCCTGCAACGAAGTATTCTCCTGAATTGCCCGTATTTACATTCGTATGGTTTGGCATGGCCTTACCTCTCTTGTTCTATCCTATATTTCTCCTGATGCAACACTGCACTGTACCAGGAAATGCCGAGGTCTGCCTCTGCATTTCCTCACATCCTTCTATTCTGTTTCACTATTCTCAATATCCTTAAGGCTATGTCCTTCCGAGTCTTTCCAGCTTGTCAGGCCGTTAGCGCTTTTTCCTATTACAAACATTGCAGCATATGACGGACTTGAAAATAAAACATCCTCCTGCAGTACGCCATCAATCACGTTAACCTTTCTTCTCCGTTCCTTAAGCACAACCGGAATAGTATCATCGTCAACAGTAGCAATATGGCTCCCCTGAAGTACGACAAAGCCCTCTGCTGTGCGAACTCCATCTGCCTCAACCTTTCCAAGGCCTTTGATTGTTCTTTCCAAATGAAGACTTAACTCTTCCGGCTCTGATGAATTTTCATCCTCTGATTTAGTAACAACCGGTTTATTTACCGGTTCCAGGACTTTATATCCCAATGCACTGATGAGAGTTTTTACATTATCTACAAATTCATCCATAACTGCAATCTGCGATTCTTTCATTACCGTGTTGCGATATGTATTCTTGGTGAGGACTGTGTATCTTTTGCAGGATCTGGCAATCACCACAAATTTATCTTCAAGATATCTGATTAATGCCTTGTTCAAATCTCTGCCTATGAAAATGACCGCCGTTGTCCAGTAGTACTTTTCCTTTTCTGCCTGATAATCACGTAAATGCTGCATTAATCTTTCTTTTACATTCTCTGCCTCTCCAATATAAACAGAGTCGGAACCGTCATCTTCTTTGCAAAACAGGAAATATACTCCGGCCTGCGCTATATCATCCCTTTGACATGCCGCAACTTCAATGCGGGGAATCTTTATCGCCTTTCCATTCCAATTGGACAATTCTGCTGTTATGAGACTGTCTGCTGTTCCATTAACCAGAAACAGCTCAATTGCTTTTCCGTATGCCATCAATCCTTTTCCCCCTGAATCTTTTCTTTGGTTTTACGAAATAGTACAAGGGCAATTCACTTTCTACCCGGATGTTTCAATGCAATAATACCTAAAAAGGTTTCTTTCCGTCAAGCCATCCTCTGGATTTCCAGTATTCTTTCTCTTGGGGGGATGCTCCCCAGTCGGCTTTCTGCATTCCCCCATAAAACCAAAAGAGAATTCTTGTTTTTAACCCCACATGTACATGGGACCTTTTTGACAGTTTCCTGCCCAAGTGGCACATATCTTTTTCTATTTTGACCTTCTTCTTTTCCGGCACCATATTCCAGTTCATCGCATTGACTGCGATTCCATACCTGGATACCTCAGGGATCCCCCAGTTAAATAGATTATTTACAACAAGCTTTCCTGCCTTGCCTGCTCCTGCACCGGCAGCCGTTGTGATTACCACTGCGCGTTTGGAAAACATTTCTTCCTGAGGCTTATGTGTCATCCAATTGGTATAAAACAAGTCCAGGAATGCTTTCATTGGTGCACTGGGCATCATACAGTAGTTTGGGGTTGTGAGCACCAACAATTCCGCTTCTTTTATTGCATCATTGATAGTTTTCTTTTCCTCCCAAAACGGACATTTATCTCTGTCCTCAAGGCAGCTGTAACAGCCCAGGCAGAAGTGATTCAAATCCCTTGGCAGGAAAAATTCCGTCACTTCTTTTTCGCAGGATAGATTCTGCAATAGAATGTTTGCGATATTCCATGTGCTTCCCCTATGATTCTGACCGTGAATTAATACTATTTTCATATCGTACTCACCCTCTTACGCTGACGCGTTTTCCTATCATTCGCATCTGCCCTCCACCCGGTGTACGGGATAATCAAAGCAGTTATCTCAATCATTGTCTGCAATTCCAAACTCAGCTAACAGACGTTGTACCCTTTCTTTTTGAAAAAAATATTCCTCAACCGGATTTCTGAAATAATGCTGCATCTCATCTGCATCCTTTAATATTTCGTCAAAAGGATTTCCCTTCTCTCTTTTTTTGCTGTGATTATGAATGGCTTCACACACGCAGGTAATATCCTCCTCTGTGTATTCAGGAATTTTCTCCAAGATTTCCCGGGCACAGATTGCCGATTTTTCTGCATGATTTTCCTCTTCATTGTAGATGTATTTAACATAATCATGAAGCATTCCTGCAGTTTCCGCAAGCTCTGCATTCTTTCTGCCGTATCCTCTTTTCATGGCAATCAGGGCGGCTGCCTGCCCCACTCCATATAAGTGGACATATGCACATCTTTTGATTTCTTCATCCGGTATGGCTTTCAAATCTCTGTCAAGAATCTCTCTGACATAATCAATTCTGGTATACTGCCTCTCCATATCATTATCTCCCTTGTTTTCCTTCTATCCAATGCCTAAGTATTATTTCTACTCTATATCAGGTTCCTCAGTTCCCTTGCAAAACCGATACATTTCCTCTTCCAGCAGACAAAAAACCTTTGCCACCAGGTAACCGTCTGCAACTGCATGATTCAGTCTTACCGACACCGGCATCATCAGCCGGGAATTCTCTTCTCTGTATTTTCCCCAGTTTACAATAGGCGCAAAATGCAGGTATCCGTCCGGAAGCTCAATATTGAGGGAATCATAGGACAACCAGGAAATATAGGATGCATCAAACCAGTTCGGGTGATTTTTCATATCCAGACCGTATTCCCTTGTGGCCTTTGCCTCCTCAATATCTGCCCGGGCATTTTCGTAAAAGGTGGCATAATCCTTATCGTATTTTGTATATACAGGTGTACAGGTCTCTGTATCCTCATGAAAAATATACTGTATCGGATTTATCTCATCATAACATATAAGCTCATCCGTCTCCCAAAGATACCCCATTCTATAATCTTCTCTGGAGTTAAGCGTTTTCGTTAAAATATATAAAAAATTGATATAGAATTTGGTATTCGTTTTTTCCGAGTACTTCTTTAATTCTGTCACATCAATTCTGTAGGTCATTGAGGTTGAACATTTACAATCCTCTGTAAAATGTCTGTAGACACCCCTTCTGTAGTATTTATCCTTCTCAATCACTTTGTAATTCATAGACAGCTTCCTCTCCTTCTGTTCCGTCATTCTCCGCTGTCTGCCCGGTCAGGCAGTCACCGATGGTATTCAGGTCAGACATTCTCCAACAACAGTGACAGCCACTCTCCTATCTCTGCCCCTTAGGCAGTCACTGTCAGATTCTTCACCCAGCGCTCTTTTTTCAGCCAGATATAAGCTGCAATCACCTTCAGTATATCCACCGATTTTACGAAGATGTACATTGTTACAGGACCTATGGGAGTGAAAAGGGCAAGCAGGAAGGTTGAAGGGATGGTAATGAGAGTCCCTATTCCGTCAATCCACATTCCCATTGCCGTGTCTCCTCCTGCCCTGGACACCGCAAACTCTGTGTTGTTAAACACCCACAGCGGCATAAACAGAGCCATAAAGGTTACCATTTCCCTGCAGATGGTCTGGGACGCAGCACTCAGAGAGCCGAATACAACAGGTATCAGCAGCGTTGTGGCAAGCCCAAAGAAACACATACCGATGCCGAAGATGACAGAACCGGAAAACAGCCAGGTCTTCTGCTTTCTTGCCTCATCCAGACTGCCTTCTCCGAGAAGCTTACCGATAATTACCCCTGTAGCCGTATACACTCCTCCGAATGCCACAAAATACAAATTCGCTATGGCAAAGCTGGAACTCATCCCGGAAACCACATCCGCACCCCCGCGACCGTTATAAAGTGCTGTTGTCACCGTTTCCGAAACAACCCAAATCATCTCCGAAAAGATAATCATTCCACCCTTCTTTAAAATATCCCGGAACAGTTTCCAATCGATGCTTGCAAAGCTCTTTAGCGTAATCATGAAGGGAGGCTTGGTCTTTGCCACATAAATCAGGTAAATCAGCATCTCGATGACTCTCGCAATAATCGTTGCAACAGCAGCTCCCCGCACCTCAAGCCTGGGTGCTCCCAGATTTCCATAGATGAACACCCAGTTAAAAAAGGTATTGATGAGTGTTGCTACAACCGAGATGATTAAGGGCGCTTTTACCCGTCCGATTTCTCTCAGGGAGGAGGCCAGGATAGAAGAAATTACCATAGGAAGTCCCACAAAGCCCATCAAAAACATATATTGCACTCCTTGGTCCAGTATCAGGTCGGCCTGGGTATTGCCGATAACCATCAGGCTCAGCACCGCCCTGGGAATCACCATGCTCACAATGATATAGATGAAAAAAGCAGCCCCCGTTACTATAATTTTAAAACAAAGGGCCTGCTGCATCCCATGCTTTTCTTTTGCCCCAAAATACTGGGTAAGGAAAATACCTCCCGCGGCGCAGATGGCATTTGTCAGTACCATGAAGACAAACAATATCTGTCCTGCAATATTTACCCCGGACATTTTCACATCCCCCAGTCCCGATACCATAAAGTTATCAATTAATGACACCATATTCTGTATCAGACTTTGTGCCATAATAGGTAAACCGATTGCCAAAACTGATTTATAAAATGCTGCCGGACCGAACAATCCATATTTCTCCTTTTTGATTATTCTTTCGTTCATAAACCTTTCCCTTCCTGCTCCGTTCCCTCTCCCTGTCACACAATCGTATGTGAAATGTAAAATGCTACCCGGATATGATTATGCTTTCTATGTTGTTATATTATAGCTAACGTACGTTCCCCTTGTCAAGTCTCTTCATGCCCCAGGGATTCATGCCGATTCATTCCCAGAGATGCCCCAGATAATGTGCAAGATTAACTTTCAATTTGTAAAGCACATGCCCTAAGAAAAACAAAAAACACAGGGATAAAAGCAATAAACCCAACAAAAAAACATGACCGGCATTACACCAGTCATGCTTCCGGATTCTGACAACCGCAGTATCAAAGGATTTCTTTCATAAGCAACAGCAGTATCAAAGGATTGCTTTCACAATCAACCAAAGTATAAGAAGCCAGATAAGTACAATCGGAATGGAATAATACCATTTCTTGGGTCGCCCATCTGACCACAGGCTTTCGCTTTCTATCCTGCATTGTTCTAATACATCATGTGGAATTAGCTTTATGGTTATCGCAATAAATGCAGGCAAAAGAATCACATCATCCAAATACCCCAGCACCGGTATAAAATCCGGAATCAAATCAACAGGTGATAATGCATAGCCCACTGTAATTCCGGCAAAAATTTTTGCAAGAACAGGAGTATCCTTGTGCTTCAGCGCAAGGAAAACAGCAGGGATATCTTTTTTCAGCTGTCTGGCGCGTTCCTTTAGTTTCCCGGCGCATGCCTTCAGCTTTCCGCCGCGTTCCTTCTGTTCCATAACTACCTCCCATTCTTCATTAATCCATGCCGGCATGATTTTTCACAGATGCTATTCATTTTTTTCGAATGTCACTTGTTTCTCTTTGTGGCTGTCCACAATTTTCTGTACCTCTTCTTCCGAAACAATTCCACCCTGATATTTTATTTCCACAGAGTCGGAATCTCCCCGACGGCGGGACTGAATGCTTTCAACCGTTTCCAGGCTTGTGCCGTTTTGGGGCAATCTTTGGAATAACAAATCCCAATCAGATGCTGATCCGCTGTAAAGGTTCTTTATCAGTCCGTCCTCACATAAGATACAGGTGCCGTTTCGATAACCGATTCCACGAAGCAGCTGGTAGGATGTCCCATCCTTCCAGGTATAAGCATCGTATATGTAGGTGTTGCCGTCTGCATCCCCGGCACCCAGAAATAATTCCGGAATTCCATCCTCATTGATATCCTCTATCAGATAGACCGGGGTCATGTCAGGATTTCCAACAGTTCCATACTCCTCACATACATATGCATACCCCACAGCTAAGTACGCCTGTCGCAAATCGGACTCATTCTTCATCTCTTCAGCAAATATCCTGTATGCCTTTATAATCTCCTCATATGAGTCCAGGTACTCCGCTCCGGCATAGTTTCCATTGAGTCTCTGCATGTCAACGGAGGGGCAGAAATAGATTTCTTTGATTTGTTTCTTATGATTGTCGTCAACATCAAAATAGATTTCAAGTTCTCCCCAATAATCCAACCATTCTTCATATCCGAATACTTCCTTCACGGCCACAAATTCTGTGGGAGTGCCGGCCAAATGAGCATTCCATTCTGATGCTTCCATAAGGATTCCTGGATAATGCCCCGGTTCCGAATTGCCTGTAAAAAGCTCATAATACTGATGAAACAGGCTATCGCGATCTGTCAAATCCTCCTGGGTACTGAGCAAATATTCCCAGTACGGAATCAGGGAAAACCCCTCCCGGGTCTCTGTTCCCTGGCAAGAAAAATAGACGTTCCTGCTATCCGGGTCAAATCTGACCGATGCCGAAAAGGATGTAAAATCTACATTCCCATCCACTTCCCGGAATCCATTGTAGGAAGTCGATAACATTTTCTTTATTTCTTCCACGGAAGCTTCTTTTGTCTGTTCTCTGCCTATCCATGTAAAATGAACTTTAGAGCATGGATAGCCCTTCTCCGTGAAATAGTCTGTCACCAGCTTCTCGTATTGCTCCCTGGATATTGTCTTTTGGTCAGAATTGAAGTATTCATGCTTCTCCGGTTGATAGGTCACATGCTCCCTGGCAATCAGTTTGCTGCTCAATGTCTCACCATCGTCAGCTAAATAGATTGCTGCATTCGTATGATAGTATTCCGTGACAGTCACCTTTTCCGTATCCAGAGTCATATAATACTCACGCCCGGATGCAGGGTCTGTATATTTTGTCAGCCACTCATGAATCAAATCCGGCTCAGAGGAACCAACTTTTATATCCTTGGTTAATTTTTTCACACCCCCGGACGAGGTAGTCTGAAAAATATTTGTATATGTGTATGTACCTATCACTTCTGAAACAAGTAATTCTAAAGTACCGTCATGATTCAAATCCACCAAAGCAAACTTCTCATAACTGGCTTCTTCGTAAAACGGGTTATGTAGCTCATCCCAGTTCTCTGCAAAGGCCGATATCTGATTGGAAGAATCCGTCTCTGTTCCATTGAACCCTTGTGTCTCTGTCCCTGGTTCATACGGAATGAAATCCATATCCAGAATTCGGATTTTTCCCTCCTTATCATAGTCAAAATAAAGGAACAGATTCCCCCAGAAATCAAATTTATCATACCCCTGGATTCCCTGTTCTGCTATCAGGCATGGCTTTCCTTCATATGAAGACAGCTGAATGTCCCATACTCCCCATGCACAGGCATAACCGCATTTTTCTCCTGCAGATAATTCCAGAACCTCGCAATCGTAATAATCTATTATGCTGCGGGCCAGGCTATCGTTTCCCTCTTCTGCCAATGGTCTCCAATAATCACAGACTCTTTCCATATCAAATGAAATTTGTTTGTCTAAGCCTGCGCAGGAAATAATCGCTTCCAGCCCGTCCTTTCCTTTCGTTACCGAAATGGGAAATGTATTATCCAAAATATCTTCTCCGGCATACATTTCCAATTTCGTCCATTCCCCGTCTTTCTTTTTCAGGACAGCATACTCCGTCAAAGGCATGGAATTTACGTGAGGCCGGATAGTGAGCAAAATCTCTTTTTCCCCATCATGATCCAGATCCACATATGCTAACGGATTTCCCAACTCCACCACGCATAAATCATCGTGTTCATATATTTTTTCACCATTAAATATAAAATCAAAATGCTGATAATTCCCATCTTCCCCGGAATAAATCACAAATTCTGACTCTCCGTTACCGTCTATATCCCCCAACTCTTCCCAGGCTGCTCCCATGGGAATAAAATCGGGTTGCGCTGTTCCGTCCTCTTTTACGGCATCTTCTTTCCCCATACTTCCGTCCACAGCAAAATCTTCTGTATCACCTGTGTTTTCCTCTGTTTTACCTGCTTTCGGATTGGTACAGGCGCAAAGCATGACAACACCACAGCCAATCATGGCAAGAATCATCACCCGGAAACCGGGCTTTTTATAACTCATGATATTCTTAATCCGCTGCTTGGGATTGCCCTCGCCAAAGGAAAGGGGAACTGCCGAAAAAGCTTTTTTGCCCGTAGCCAGTTGAAGCAAGGAGGCAGAATACTCTGCACGAATATCCCCATTCATCTTGCGCATCACGGCTTCATCACAGCTCATTTCCATATCCTTGCCTGCAAGTGTGAAAGCAAGCCATACAAGAGGATTGAACCAGTGCAGACACAATGCTGCAAAAGCCAGCAGCTTTATTATATGATCACACCTTTTGATGTGATGCTGTTCATGAAGAATAATATATTCTCTTTCAGACTCCCCAAGAGAAGAAGGTAAATAGATTCTGGGGTTTACAATCCCCAGACAAAACGGCGTCACGATTCCGTCAGACAGATAGATGTTATCCCGCAGCCTCATGGAAACTGTCACCCTGCTTCTGATACGCATAAAGCTGAACACATTGATGCCGAGCAAAACCGCTATCCCGCTGAGCCAGACTATGCTAAACACATTAGCGGCCATATCCCGGAAGCCTTTTGCCTGACTGCTCTCCTGCTTCACTTCCGCAACCGGGAGCAGGCTGCCAGCGGAGCCTGTCATCTCTTGCGCTTCCTGCAGCACCGGCATTTGTTCTATCTTATTTACAGGGAATTCCTCCGAAAGCTCCCCTTTAATCCAGTCTTGAGCATACAAGGGAAGCTGTTCCTGCGCTGTCTGCGGATAGGTCACAGGGGGCAACAATTCCACCGGCTGTTCCTCCAAAGGAGTCGCATCCTCCGGCTGATTTGCAAAATACTGGATTTCCCCGGTACTGTTCACCGATGCCTGAAAAAAGCTCAATACTGAAAACGAAGAGGAAAATGACAACGGACACAACAGTCGAAACAACACAACGCCCCACAGCGCGTAGGAAAATACCTTGGGCGCTCTTCTCAGAAGTAACCTTGCCACCAACACCACCAGAATAACGATACCGGCAGTAATACTCATATTTATGATTGTGACAGCAGTATTCAGCATCTTTATCCCCTCTTGCCCCTAATAATCTCAAGCAGCTCATCAATTTCTTTATCCGATAGTTTCTTTCTTGATGTAAATGCAGCTACAAATGCCGGCAAGGACCCCATAAAGGCTTCATCGACAAATTCCTCGCCCCGGATTCCATAGAATTCTTCCCGGGATAAAACAGAGGATACTGTGCCATCGTTATTTTGAAAAATCCCTTTCTCACAAAGCTTTCTAAGCACATTGTAGGTAGTCGGCCTTTTCCAATTCAGTTCTTTACTACATAACTCCGCCAACTCTCTCGAGCCAATGGGCTCGTTTTTCCAAATAATCTCGGCAAAATGTGTCTCAACGACTCCTAATTTCGAATCTCCCATAAACATTTCTCCTGTTTATTACGAATGAACTACCTGTAGTTTATTCTCAATAAACAGGCTTGTCAAGATTTTTTTAAGGATTAGTGTGTGCTATATATTTTGAATTACCTCATATATTGCATCTGCAAGTTTTTCATGTCCCTTTGCATCCAGATGCTCCTGGTCTGTAGTCGAAGGATCTGCCACATCCGATGCTGCCAGGAACAGGCAATCGTGCTTTTCCGCAACCTTGCGATATACTTCCTTTAATTTCTTGGAAACCTGAACGGACTCCCGATTGAATTCCGGGTCATACTCCGGCTTCCAGACGTCATCTCCAAGCAGAATGGGAGACAGCAGCAGAATCCTTGCCTGAGGTGCCCGCTGCTTTATCTGATTGATCAGCTGCTCCACACCTTTCCCGATGACCTCGGCAGAGGCCCCGTAAACCGTTTTGCAGTCATTGGTACCCAGCATTACCGTGACAAGATTTAGCGGATAATGGCTTTCCAACAGCACCGGAAGCAGCTCGCTTCCCCTTCGTCCCGCTCTCAGCTCATCCTGAAACACGGTTGTTCTGCCGCATAAGCCCTCCTCGATGACAGTTGCCTGGGAAGCCAGCTTTTTCTGTAATAATCCTGTCCATCTGATATTCTCGCTATACCTTCCGCTTCCATCGGGAATATATCCATAGGTGTTGGAATCTCCAAAGCATAATATTCTCATCCCGGCTACCTCCCTCTTAACTGTTTCTCTTATGTTTCCTGCTATTATTCAATCCCCAATTCTTCCTTTGTAACGTTCCCTTTTTCAATATGAAAGGAGTTCAGAACAGGCTGTTCCTCCATCAGTGACAAAATCAGATAATGCATCCTGGAATCATATGCCAGCCTGATATCCTCTTTGGATGGTCTGGAAGGAGATTCCGGATGAGAATGGAAATTTCCTAAAAGTGTTCTGCCCTTGGAGCGGATATCTTTTATGGCTGCAAGCTGCTCCGCAGTATCCATGGAAAAATGTTCCCTGCTTTCGTCTACATTCCGAAGCAGATACACATCCGCCACAATCTGATTTCCGTTTTCCTCATAACCACCCAGCAGGCCGCAGGCCTCGTTTGGAAGCCCCGCTTTGGCATGTTCCAAAATTTTCTCATAATCCTCTTTTTTCAGTTTCAGCATGATATCCTCCTCAGTGCACGCCGTCAGTACATACCACCTGTTCATAGTCGATGAGTTCCGTAATGGTAGGATGGTCGCCGCATACCGCACAGTTATGGGTATCCGTGGGCAGCTTAATCTTATGGAATTCCTGTTTGATGGCATCATAGGTCAAAAGATAGCCTGTGAGAAGGTCGCCCACGCCCAGAATATACTTGATAGCTTCCATCGCCTGAAGGCTTCCGATGACACCGCCCATTGCTCCGATAACCCCCGCCTGCTTACAGGTAGGCACCGCATCCTTTGGCGGCGGATTCTTGAATACACAGCGATAGCAGGGCCCCTGACCCGGCACATAGGTCATCAGCTGACCCTTAAAGCGGATAATCCCCGCATGGGAAAATGGCTTCTTTGCCATAACACAGGCATCGTTAATCAAAAACTTTGCCGGAAAGTTATCTGTTCCGTCAATAATAAAGTCATAGTCCGCAATCAGGTCCATGATATTTTCACTGGTGACAAACTGTCTGTAAGTATTTACCTTCACATCGGGATTCATGGCATTCATAGTCTCCTGTGCAGACTTCACCTTTGCCTTGCCCACATCAGCGGTAGTATGAATAATCTGTCTCTGAAGGTTGGATAAATCTACCTCATCCGCATCTGCGATACCGATGGTTCCCACGCCTGCGGCCGCCAGATACATTGCTGCCGGCGCTCCCAGACCGCCTGCACCGATAATCAGCACCTTTGCATTCAGCAGTTTCTTCTGCCCCTTAGCACCAACCTCTTGTAAAATAATATGTCTGGAATAACGCTCCAGCTGTTCATCAGTCATTGCCATAGCTTCCGCCTCCCATGAAATACAGGAATTCCACAACGTCCCCATCCTTCAGCACTGTAGTCTCCCTGTCTGCTGTGGCAATAAATTCCTCGTTGATAGATACCGTTACATATTCCGGAGTCTCCACCTTCTCCTGCTCAATCAGTTCCGGCAAAGTCAATCCGTCCTTTACCTCTTTTTTTACACCAGCCACTGTAATCTGCATGTCTGTTCTCCTTTTCTACAATGTGTATTTTCCTTAACCCATTTCATCTGTTTTAACCGATTCCATGCGTTTTGTTACTATACCAGCTGTTTGTCTATCCACTCCGTGAGCACATCCTTTTTTACGGCGCCCGTCCTTTTATCCTTTACCTCTCCCTGAGAAAAAAGTATCAGTGTAGGTGCTCCCATGACACCGTAGCGCTCAGCCAGTTCCGAATCATAATTCACATTCACCTTGTAAACCGCAAGCTGTCCTTCCCTCTCCTCCTCGATATCTCCCAAAACAGGAGACAGCATTTTACAGGGAACGCAGCTGTCCGAATAAAAATCTACCAGTACCGGGATGCTGCTTTTCAATACCTTATCTTCAAAGCTATCCTTGTTAATACGCTCTGCCATTCTGACTTCCTCCCCATTAACGCTTTCGTATTAGTCTCCTACCTTCTTCACAATCAAATCAAAGGTACCATCCTCATTGTTCACCAGCTTTAAAATCTGATGTCCTTCCTCCTTGATGCTGCGAGGCACATTCTGTACCGGTTCCCCGTCATTCATATGAATGGAAATGATTTCTCCCTCCTCCAGCTCTTCGATTGCCACCTTCGCTTTTACAAAGGTCAGAGGGCACACCTTATCCGTGATATCCACGGTATCGTCAATTTTAATTCCTGCTATTTCCATACCTGTTGTTTCCTTTCTTACACAGTTTTACTCCCCTTGATAGGCAGCCAGAATTTCTTTTCTGAACTCCTCCTCCCCTACACGCTGTAAGGTCAGTCGGAATCTCTCTCCGGGGTTTGCATGCTTCTCAAAAAAATTGATGGCGGCATCTGCCACACGGAACAAGGTTTCCTTATCCTTGATTAAAGGAAGGAGCTGTTCCCCCTGATAGATTTTATTTCCAAAGAGGCCGCCAAAGGATACCAGATATCCGCTTTCGCCCTCCCAGGCATCCGTGGGACAGGATTTCACACAGCGTCCGCAGTGATTACACTTGGAGGCGTCAAAAAGCACTTCCGTGCCGGTACACTTGATGGCTCCTTCCCGACAGGCCTTCTCGCAGACACCGCAATGAATGCATTTTTCCGATTTCCATGTAACCTCCATGCCACCCTTGATGCCAAGATCATTCTCCTCTGCCTTCAGACAGTTGTTCTGGCAGCCGGTGACACCAAACTTAAACTTGTGGGGCAGCTCCCTTCCAAAATAATGCTCGTCCAGCTCCTTTGCCAGAGCGTAGGTGTCAATGCAGCCGCTGGGACATATCTCCGAGCCCTGACAGGCTGTAATGGTTCTGACTCTTGGCCCACAGACACCGGGCTTCACACCGCCCTTTGCCAGCTCCTCCCGAACTGTCTCAATGTCCTCAAAATTGATAAAGGGAATCTCGATTCCCTGACGGGAGGTCATATGTACATAACCATGACCGTACTTCTCCGCAACCTCCGCCACGGTGCGGATATTCTCTGCTGTGAGATTTCCTCCCACCACCTGCAGTCTCAGAGAGAAGAAGCCCTTCTGTTTCTGTCTCATGAATCCGCCTTTTTTTAATGCTGCATAATCAATTGCTGCCATATCCTTACCCTCATCCTTTCTTCTGATGTAGTTGTTAGTTCTCTTGGTTTTCCTTTGCACTGATTATACAATATCTTCCGCTTTTTGGATAGCCTGTGCAAAATCGGCAATCAAATCTTCGATATCCTCAATACCAACACTGATCCGAATCAGGTCATCAAAAACTCCCGCCGCCTTCTTTTCTTCCTCTGTGCTGTGTACACTGATGGTTGACTCCGGATGGATTACCAGGGTCTTGGTATCACCGATGTTGGATACCGTCAGGGCAAGCTTTAGACCATTGATAATGGCATAAGCCTTTGCCTTGCTGCCGGTCCGCACGGTAATCATTCCGCCGTAATAGCCCGAAAACTGCTTTTTCGCAATCGCATGCCAGGGGCTGCTCTCCAGTCCCGGATAGTTCACGGTCATCTGAGGATATTCCTTTTGAATAAAGGAAGCCAGCTTCAGCGCGTTATCGCAAATCCGCTCCATTCGCAGTCCCAGGGTTTCCATCCCTAAGCTGTTATAAAAAGCATTCTGTGGGGAAAGACAGGCACCCGTGTTGCGGAACAAGCCGTTCCGCAGCTTTGCTGTATAAGCGTAAGGTCCAAACTTCACATATTCCGTCATGCCCGGATATTTATCTGCATTCCATTTGAACTTCCCCCCGTCTGTCAGAACTCCGCTGATGGAATTGCTGTTGCCATTGATATATTTGGAACTGGAATTTACCACAATATCCGCTCCCAGGGAAAGAGGTCTTACCAGAAAAGCGGTAGCAACCGTATTGTCAACGATTAACGGCACACCATTTTTGTGGGCCAGCTCAGCCAATGGCCCAATATCCGTTACATCCAGACCGGGATTCCCCAGAGTCTCTGCAAAATAGAGTCTGGTATGCTCATTGGTAGCCTTTTGAAAAGCCTCCAGATTGTTGTTCTCCACATAATGTGTTTTGATGCCAAAGGCCTCCAAATCCCGGAACAAATCAATGCTTCCGCCATACAAACTGGCGCTGGACACAATCTCATCGCCGGCCCTCAGAATATTGGCAAAAGCATTAAACAGAGCCGCCATGCCCGAGGAACAGGCTACACTGGCACTCCCCCCTTCCATGGCTGTAACCCTCTTCTCGAAGGCGTCAATTGTGGGATTGTTGATTCTCGTATAGGAATAACCGGACGCCTGATTGTGAAAAATCTTATCCAGTTGCTCCGCGGATTCATGGGCAAAAGCACTGGACTGGTAAACAGGCGTCCATGTAGCACCGGTGTTTTTATCCCCCTGATATTCTCCATGTAGTAATAATGTATTGAACTTCATGTTTTACCTCTATAATTTTATTTTTCCTATCTGTTTAGTATGGATTATAGTAGCTAATCTTGAAACTGTCAATGACTTTTTCCAAAATATGTATAATTATTTTCTTCTCCTGTTATTGTTGCGCGATTTTTCCCGTTATGATAACATAAGACCGAAGTTTTATACCTACATAAAGGATATCTCCGAATGAAAAAAAACAAAGTACTGATGATTCTGTCCTTATTTCTAATATTCCTGCTGACCGGCTGTCTGGGCCTTTTATTTGGCAGTGTCCCCTTGAAGCTGACCGACATTTTTTTATGTCTGTCCGGGTCCGATACCAATTCCACCGCCTATGTACTGCTCACTGCCGTACGCCTTCCGCGGGTGCTTGGCGGGATGCTTTCCGGCATGGGGCTTGCCTGCGCCGGCGTAATCCTGCAGGGAGTCATGAACAACTCTCTTGCCAGTCCCAACACCATCGGTGTAAACTCCGGTTCCGGCTTTGCGGTTATGCTGTCCCTGCTACTGTTTCCGGATAAATTCTATCTGCAACCGATTTTTGCTTTTGTGGGCGCACTGCTCACAACCCTTGTGGTATTTACCCTGGCATACTTTGCTGACAGCTCCCGTACCACGATTATCCTGGCCGGTATCACCATATCCAGCTTTCTAAATGCGGGAATCAACACCATCAAACTGTTGGACACAGATATCACGGTAAATCTGACCTCCTTTTTAATCGGTTCCCTGTCGGGATTAACTTTCCGTAAGCTTCTGCTTCCCGGTTGCTGTATTTTGACTGCTTTTATTGTATGCCTGTTTTTTACACACCACCTGAACATCCTGGGCTTAGGAGATGACATCGCCGGTTCCCTTGGCCTCCACGTGTCCTTAACCCGTTTTGTACTGCTGATTCTCTCCAGTATTATGGCAGGATGTGTGGTAAGCTATGCCGGACTTCTAAGCTTCATCGGACTCATTGTCCCTCATATTTGCAGACAGCTCTTCGGCAACGACGCCCGCTTCCTATTACCCTGCAGTGCGCTGTTAGGCGCAAGCTTTGTCATGCTCTGCGACCTTCTGGGGCGAGTCATTGCTGCTCCTTTCGAGCTTCCGGCAGGTATCATCATGGCCTTTGTGGGCGGTCCCTTTTTCCTGTATCTGCTGTTGAAAAAGAAGGGAGGTCGCAGAGTACATGCTTGAGTTTCAAAATGTTTTTGTTTCCTGTGGGCGCACCCTTATTCTGAACGATATCTCCGTCAGCTTCCCCACAGGCAAAATAACCTCTATTATCGGCCCTAACGGCTGCGGCAAAACCACCCTGGTACAATGCCTGAACGGAATCTCAAAGGTAACCTCCGGGTCTATTCTGACAGAAGGAAAAGATTATCTTGCACTGCCTGTGAAACGGCGGGCACAGCTTTTATCCTTTCTTCCCCAGGTGCGCACAATTATACCGGCAATTCCCGTAAAAACCCTGGTGGAGCACGGCCGTTTCCCCCATCTTGGTTTTTCCCGCCGCAAAACCCCTGAAGATACCCGGCTTGTAGAGCAGGCAATGCAATTTGTCGGTGTCTATGACTACCGCAATGACTATGTGGACACTCTGTCAGGCGGTATCCGTCAACGGGTGTTCTTCGCCATGGTGCTTGCCCAGGACTGTGATATTATTGTGCTGGATGAGCCTACCACTTATCTGGATTTGCAGGGGCAGAGGGAATTCCTGGAAATGCTTGTATCTCTTAAAAAACAAGGGAAAACCATCCTTGTCGTTCTCCATGACTTATCCCAGGCAATCCGCATTTCCGACCGGATGATAGTCATGAATGACAGAAAAATAGCTGCCACCGGCACCCCCGAGGAGTGCCTGCAGCAGCATGTCATTGAAGATGTTTTTCATACCAAATGGAAGAGATTTACGGATGAGGAGGGAGAATACTTCTTTTTCACATGAAGCCATTCTCTCTTTCACCTACAAACCTAAAAGCTTAGCCGCATTACCATATAATATCTTGTTTTCAACTTCGATAGGCAGTTTCCAGTCTTTCACGCTTTGTACTCCCTGCGCAATGGGTCCCAACGGGAAAGAAGAGGCAAAGATAACCTGATCCTTCACCATATATAAAGCTCCATCTCGCAAGTCGTGTGCTCCTACCCCTCTTGTTCCCTCAAAATCTGCCGTCAGATAAAGATTAGGATGTTTAAATGCAACGGCAACTATTTCTTTCAAAAAAGGCCATGCTGCATGAGCTGCAATAAGTTTCAATTTCGGAAAATGATTCAGCACAACATCCACCTGTGCAGGCAGTGTAACATCAAACACCTTTGTTACCCAACCGCTAATAGTCACCATGACCGGGATATTATTCTGTTCCAATTTTCTGTATATCGGGAACAGACTCTCGTCGTCAAATTTCAAATCACTGCCAACGCCCGGCTCAATAGATGCCCCCTGTCCCTTTCCGTTAATAATATAAGTATCAATATCTCGTAACGCTTTCTCCACATCTGTAACATCAAGAAAAGGATACACTATAAATCTATCCGGATATTTATCTGCCAGTTCAAACAGCTGCTCGTTGTCAAATCCCGGAATTGCTCTCCCTGGAATCACCGACTTCACTACACCAGCCTCGTCCAACTCCTTAAGCAGAGACTCCTCTGTCCTCTCCTTAACAGCATCTGTCAGCTCATAGCCAAACACATCAAAAAAACGCCGAATCAATCCATCCGGAAAGCCTTCCTGATATCCTTTGTACAAGGGTCTCAACCTAAAATCAATCACGCTCATATTCTTTCCTCCTCTATAAACCTAAAATACCAGCAGCATTATCATATAATATTTTTTTCTCAACATCGGCGGGAAGTTTCCAGTCCTTAATCGTCTGTATTCCCTGAGCTATTGGTCCCAGCGGATAAGAAGAAGCAAACAGTACCTGATTCTTAATCATATGTACGGCTCCGTCACGCAAATCATGGGCACCTGTTCCTCTTGTACCCTCAAAATCTGCTGTCAGATAAAGATTAGGATGCTTAAATCCTATAGCAACCATCTCTCTTAAGAAAGGCCACACTGCATGACCTGCAATGAATTTCAGGTTGGGAAAATAATTTAACACTACATCTACCTGGGAGGGTAATGTGGGATCAAATACCTTCGGCACACAACCACTGATTGTCACAACAACCGGAATGTTATTCCTTTCCAATTTCTCATAAATAGGGAAAATTCTCTCATCATCATACCGGACAATACCATTGTGGTCCTCATTATCAGGATGTATCGGGAATATTTTTTTGGTATCCGCTGTAGCTCCGCTCAGTCCCGGTTCAATAGATGCCCCCTGTCCTTTTCCGTTAATAATAAGGGTGTCAATATCACTTAATGCCTTATCTGTATCCGTAACATCAAGAAATGGATATGCTATGAACCTACCCGGATACTTCTCTACCAGTTCAAAGAGTTTATCATTATCAAGTCCATGCGCACCTCTTCCGGGAATCACAGATTTTACAACCTCAGCCTCATCCAACTCCTTTATCAGGATTTCCACAGATCTGTTCTTCACAGACTCCGGCTGTTCATAACCAAATACATCATAAAATCTTTTTATCAAATCTTCGGACATGTAAGAAGGCCTTACTCTAAAATCTATTACGCTCATATTCTTTCCTCATAATATAATCTTCAAGTTAAATATAGTACTCCAGCATCTTTTCATTCCTGCCGAAGAATTCCTGTAAAATCATTCTACGGATATTCAGAAAATCCTCACTACTGCGATCTCTTTGTCCTAAAAGCGGTACTGTAATAATCTTTTTTATCTGCCCGGGTCGCTCGGACATTATCAGAATCTTTGTGCTTAAAAATATAGCCTCATCAATATCGTGAGTTACTAAAATCATAGTAGTTTTTTCAATTTTCCAAATATTGAGCAACTCTGTCTGCATATTCATTCTGGTAAAGGCGTCCAATGCTCCGAACGGTTCATCCAAAAGCAGCAAATCTGGATTCGTCACCAATCCTCTTGCTATACTGACCCTCTGCTGCATACCGCCTGAAAGTTGTCCCGGAAGCGCATTTCTGAACTCAGAAAGCCCCACCAGGTCAATATTTTTATCAACCAGCTGTTTTCGCTTTTCTTTCGGCACTGTTTTTGGAATCACAAACTCAATATTCTTCTCTACCGTAAGCCATGGCATCAGCCGTGCTTCCTGAAAAATCATGGAACATTTTTCCGAAGGTGTGCTCACAGGAATGCCGTCAATCCGAATTTCGCCCGTATCAATGGTGTTCAAAGACATAATCATCTTTAGCAAGGTGCTTTTACCGCATCCCGATGGCCCCACAATACTGATGAATTCCCCTTCTTCCACATCCAGATCGATGTTTTTCAGAACAGGTACTTTGTCACCTTTAATACTGAACGCTTTATCCAGATTATGAATCTCCAGTATCTTCCTTTTGTCAGCCATAGCTTCCTCCTAATCTCCAAAGCCGCGAGAACGCTTTAAATAGAATTTTTGTAAAACGATTAATGTTCTGTCAATAATTAATCCGATTATTCCGATTGTCAGCACACCGGCATACATGGTGGAAATCTGAGAGTTGTCCCTTGCATATGTTATCATATAGCCAATTCCTCTGGATGCAGCAAGCATTTCAGCTGCAATCACACTAATCCATGCTGCACTTACGCCCAGTCTGATACCGGTTAAAATTGAGGGCAATGCAGATGGAAGAACCACCCTGAAAATCTGCTGTGCTTTCGGTATTCGATATGCATACGCCACCTCCAGCAACTTTGTATCTGCATTTTCAACACCGGTTATGGTATTCAGCAATACAGACCAGAATGAACCTATTGCTATAATGGCATACTTTGACTCTTCGCCTATGCCAAAAAGCAGAATAAAAACCGGAATCAGTGCGATGGTGGGTATCGGACGAAGTACGCTGACAAACAGGGTTAAAAGCTTGTTCAGCGTTTTGGACAAGCCCATGACAAAACCAAGCATCAGGCCCGATGCTGCTCCGATTGCGAAGCCTATCACAACTCTCTGCATAGACGCTGCTATATTTTTCCCCAATCGTCCATTCAAAGTAATCTGTACAAATGTATTAAATATCATGCGTGGCGACGGGATCAGAAAAGTATTCATTTTTCCCAAATCAGCAGCTATCTGCCATGCTCCTACTAAAATAACAGGCAAAATAAACAATAGTACAATACTCTTCAGTTTGCTTCCTGTCCCTTTTGTCATGACTCCGCATCCTTTCCTATTTCAGTAACCCTGCTTCTTCCGAATAGGTCAAATCAATAACCTCCGAAACATTAGCATCACGGGAAATCAGTCCGATAACATAAGTATAATGCAATGTTCTTTGAATTGACTCCTGAATATCGGATGTCAACGGAACAGTAAAATCAGAATCATCCCAAAATATTTTTTGTGACACCTTATCTGCATCATATTTATCGGCAGCAATCTGTAGTGCTTCATCCTGATGTTCAAGGGCATACTTGGTCGCTTCGTCAAAAGCCTTAACAAGACCTACCACCAAATCGTGATGTTCCTCTGCAAATTTATTGCTCACGGAGAACACACATTCATTAAACTTATAATCACCGTTGTACCCCACAAGTACGGTTCCTGCTGTTTCTAACAACTTATCTCTGCCAGTTCCGCCAAAAACACCCCAATCGATGTCCCCCGCCATAAAAGCGGTCAGAGCATCAGCTGCCGATAAGTTCACAACCTCCACATCATCAATAGAAATCCCGTTATCCTCAAGAAAAGCGATTGCTGCAATATAATAATTAGTACCCAGCTGTACACCCAAACGCTTTCCTTTCAAATCCGCAGGTGACTGAATGCCGGAAGCTGCTGTTGCTAAAAATGCTGTTTTTCGCTGAAGATAACTGCATCCAACAATTTTAAAGGGCAGACCGTTTTCCACAATAGCAGTTGTCACCATCTGATCACCACAGGTAATGATATCAACCTCTCCCGCCTGACCGGCTTCCACCGCTGCGGCACCGGATGTAAAGTTAATAAGTTCAATCTCCACCTTGGCATCTGTGTATTCCTTCAACACCTCATCAATAATACCGGTTTCTATACCAACATCATACGGAACAACAGAACCTGCGAAATTGGAAATACGAACCTTAATCACTTCCTGATTTCCCCCTGCTTCCTCGCTGTTTTTCGCCTGACCTCCGCATGCCGCCAGAGAAAGCGTCAATACTGCTGCAGTTAAGATAGATAAAAATTTTTTCATTTTGTTACCATTCCTTTCTTTTGTTTAATTCCTACTATTTATACTTATTTGCTAGGATTTGATGAAATAGATATTACTCTTCTCTCTCAAAAAAAGCAATAGTTTTTTTAAAATTTTTCTATTTCTACTCTTTGACCAAAATTTGTAAATTTTAATCGCTAATTTTGTATATCTTTAATGTTTTTTTCATGAAAATAACTATAGACGACTAATAATCTGTTTTTTTTGCAAAAAAACAGCTGCCACAAGCGACCTGAGAGTGCTTGTAGCAGCAATTAACAAAACTTGCATACATTATATGTAATACTCTATATCAATCTCTGTATTCTCAAAAAAGTGATTGTAAATCTTCTTTCTTATGTTTATAAAATCCTGACTGCTCCGGTCTCTCGGTTTGCCCATCGGCACAGGAATAACCTTGCTGATAACTCCGGGTCTGTTCGACATAATGACAATTCTGTCACTAAGGAATATAGCCTCATCAATATCATGTGTGATTAACAGCATTGTCGTACGCTCTTTTTCCCATATCTTCATAATTTCGTTCTGCATATTGATTCTGGTAAGCGCATCAAGTGCTCCAAATGGTTCATCCAAAAGTAACAGTTGCGGTTGATTAATCAGGGTTCGGGCAATGCTAACCCTCTGCTGCATGCCGCCTGATAATTGCTTTGGCAATGCCTTTTCAAAGCCGTTCAACCCAATCATGTCGACATATTTATGAACAAGTTCCTTACGCTCACTCGCAGACATTTTTTTATGAATTCCAAAGGCAATATTATCTTCAACCGACAACCACGGAAATAGCCTTGATTCTTGAAAAATCATACCCGTTTTAACGGAAGGTTTCTCTACTTCTTTCCCCTCCACATATATTTTCCCCTTGGTATTTGTCTCCAATCCGGCAATCATACGAACCAGTGTGCTTTTTCCGCATCCGCTGGCTCCTACAATACTGATAAACTCACCTGATTTCACATCAAGATTGATGTCTGAAAGTACCTCCAAATCGCCTTCCGGTAATTGAAAAGCTTTTCCCACATGTTCGATTTGGAGTTCCATCTTTTCATTATCTGTTACACTCATATCTTTACTCCCATCGAATTATTTTTTTCTGAATCAGGAGAATCAGGTTATCAATCACAAGTCCAACCAGACCTATTGTAACCAGACCAACAAACATCATACCCGGCTGAATGGTTTCTCTTGCATAGGAAATCATATATCCGATTCCTCTGACTGCTGCTATCATCTCCGCAGCAACCACGCTTTTCCATGCACCGCTCAGACCCAGTCTCAATCCGGTAAATATTGAGGGGATTGCCGAAGGGAAGATAACCCGTAGCAATACGGTTTTTCTATCCTTTTCCAGGATTCGCGCAACTTCAAGATATTTTTTATCCGCATTCTGAATTCCGCGCTGTGTATTGAGCAAGACCGACCAAAAGGTTCCGATGGCAATGATGATAATTTTTGATGCTTCCCCGATTCCGTATAACATAATAAACAGCGGGACAAGCCCCATTGTGGGTATCATTCTCAAAACCCCGAAAATTGCTGCCAC
The DNA here is from genome assembly GCA_051880315.1 of Acetatifactor sp. Lineage (GTDB taxonomy): Bacteria > Bacillota > Clostridia > Lachnospirales > Lachnospiraceae > Acetatifactor. Next base: position 10,034 of record JBJENR010000153.1, on the reverse strand, counting down.
CGCATAGTCCACCTTGGCGAACAAACCTGTAAGGAAACCTATCACGATACCAAAGATTACACCGTATGCATATCCGATAAGCACCCGCCGGAAGCTGGCCCATAAATTTTCCCACAGTTTCCCTGATTGAATCATATCCACACATGTGTCCGCCACTTTGCGGGGAGACGGCAGGACAGCCTTGTTCAGCCATCCCACATCACTGGCATATTGCCACAGCACCACGAACAGGATTGGGGTCCCTATCAGAAGAATATAATCAAGCGCGCTTTTTTTTGTTTTATTACCCATTCCTGTATTCTCCTCTTTAGTAAAGCCCTGCAGCCCTTAAATAAGACAAATCAATTAATTCACCGGCGTCAAACAATTCGGAAATTGTGCCCTGATCATACAAAAACTGAATTGTATAATTGATATCATCCTCAATTTCAGGAGCCCAGGTCACAACAAAATCTCTTGTATCCCAGTATTGCCTGTTGTAATTCTCCTCGGCACCGCCTATTTCGGAGACAATTCTTACCGCCTCCTGCAGGTTCTCTTCGCTCTCATTTATCCACTTATTTGCACGGTCCAATGCTTTAAGATACTTAGCTATCAAATCCGGATTTTTCTCGGCAAAGGTACCGTTTACAAGCTGAAAGCAGGTGGTGTTATCATATCCTTCCGAAGTAGTCAAAACCCATCCGTCTACCGCTTCTGCAATCGTGTTCTGATTTACGTTGGTTGCCTGAATCACGTCTACATCCCCGGCAATCAGTGCCGCCTGCTGGTCAGCTGAAGGTAAGTTTACCAGTACAACATCATCCTCTGTCAGTCCCTGTCCTTCCAGATAACGCAGAACAAACTTATGTCCCTGAGTGCCCGCCGTGTATGCAATTCTGAGTCCTTTCAGATCCTCAGCTGAATTGACCTCCACATTCTTTGCCGCAACCAATGAATACGCATCTGCGCAGCGGTAAAAGGTTGATATGATTTTCACGTCTACATTGTTAGCCTTTGCCTGTACGGATGGCATATCATTAAACATAATCAAATCCACTTGATTGGAAATCAGAGCTTCCGTCAGCACGGAACCGCCCTGAAAGGATGTAACGGTCACCTCCACATCAGGTCCCAGTTCCTCCTCGAAGAATCCCTTTTCAAGTGCAACCTTTGCAGCAAAATAGTTCGCCTGGTCACCAACACGAAGCTGCGTTGCCGTATTCAAATCACTATTTTCTGCTGCCCCGGATTTTCCATTTGACTTTGTATCGGTTACTGAGGCACTTCCACAGCCCGAGAGCGCCAGCATCAATATTGTCAACAAAATACCAAAATATTGTTTTTGTATGTTTTTCATAATTATTTTCTCTCCTTCCTTACCTCCGATATTCATCCTTTGCTATCCGGTCCACATGAATCTCATTCGGATATAATGCTTCCAATTTTTCTCTTCTTACAAAAAGACTTTCCTCCTCTACAGATTCCACATTGATATACCATATGGAAGAAAGGTCAAAATCCCTTCCGAATTTATCCTGGACCTTCTGGTATTCATCCAGAAATTCTCTCCCGGCATTTACGGTTCTCTCAGGAACTCCCTTAATCTGATAGCTCCTTCCGTCTGCCGTGATAATATTGACAGCGATTTGCTTCTGAAACCATATTGCATATACAAGATTCTTTTGTGTCTGAGATTTTTCCAAATACTCAAGAAAACGGATTCGTCCATCCTCTGTCAATGTAATGCTTCCCTTGACAGCCACATGTGGAATTCCTTCCTTACTGATTGTGGCCACAACTTTAATACTGTCTTTCGCTTCTATTGCATCAATTACGTCCTGTGTTAATAATCCGCTCATAATTACCTCCATCAAATTCGGTCTAAGTTCAGGTTCGTATGCATACCGCATTTCCGATAGCTGTCCATATCTGCCTCAAGACCATATTTTTGATTGATTTCATAGAATCCCTTGGTTATCTGTGCATAATAGTCCAGTGACGGCGTGGATTGTCTGAAAAAGATAGAATCGGCTCCTACGTGCCAGATATCATGTTTTAACAATACCCCGTGAGAAGCAATCTCCTCCGCCTCCTCCAAGTCTCTGGCAATTGCTTCCGCTTCCGTCTGATATCCATTAGGCTTGGCCAGTTCTACACCGCTGACAATTCCAGTGTCCACCTTACCCTTTCCAAAAATCTCTACGGCATCATACAGTCTCTTTTTCCATTCGTTATAAGGAATGAAATGCGCCTTGCCGGGACATACCCACTTATAAATCTCTTCATTAAACACCTCCAAATCGGTGGTGTAGCTTGTCAGACCGGTCTGCTCATAGAGTCTTTCCAATTGCTCTCTGTCAAGAGCCGTACTGTTTACCTGGCTGGGAAACTTCTTTGTCTTAAATACGCTCCCCAGAATCTGTAATGCTTCAATATAGCCTTGCAATTCATCTTCGCACAGCTTACTGCCGCTCAGTATACTGCCACCCGACAAAATGACTCCTACAAAACGCCCTTTTTCTCTAACCACTTCCTGCATGGTTTCCTGCAAATCCCGGGCATTAAACAAATCATTGTCCTTGCCTCGGAATTTCACGCCGCCGGAGCCAATAGAACAATACTTGCATCCTTCACCGGGTCTGGTCCAGAAATGACAATAATGACTCATGGTAACCGAATAACGTTGAGGTCTCGCCTGTACAACCTCATACATCGGTGTTCCACGGCTGGTTACTTTATCAAAAAACTTGGGCTTCTCCCAGTAGCTTACTTCTGCCAACACCTTATCCTGATCTACAAGTACAATCTTATCGTCAACGACATCAATAATATACGGATCTCTGCTGTTATAAGTCATATTCTCGGCTACTACCAGATGACTGCCCTCCAGGAATGTGATGGAGGCAGGTACCGTCCTCTCCAAACCATCCTTTCGTGTATAGTGCGATAGCTGATGAATAGATGAGTCTACTCTCGCCAATGCCGCATCCGTATACCATACTCCTCTTCTGTGAGCATCTAACTGTAAAAGAGAAATGGGAGGTAAGGAAGGATACTTCTTGATTACCTCATCTAAACTCTCCTCTTTTTTACGCCATTCCTTATCAATTTCTGTTGCCATATCCAATTTCCTTTCTTATGCCATCCAGGCATACTCTTATTCGTTTATTTTACAAATGTAACCTGTTTTTCCTGAATAAATGTATGAGGTGCTTTTTCAGCAGCCTTATGTCCCACCGCTACAGCAATCGTGAAGATATGTCCCTTGGGAATCTCTGCCCTTTTTTCAAAATAAAAGCGTTTCTCTCCTCTGAGCGCACCGCGGATGACTCCTATGATTAAGCTTCCAAGCTCCATTCCCTCTGCCGCCAAGGCAATATTTTCCGCTACAATTCCCGAATCCAGTTCCACATAGGGAAAATCTTCTTCGGCACTGATTAAGAATACAGTAGGCGCACCATGATAAAAATTATCTTTTGCATCTGCTGTTCCCGGGCAGAATTTGCTTGGATCACCAAGTGCAAGACGCCTTTTTTCCTGATTAATTTCCTTAAGCAATGAATTGCTGCCATCAAGAACTGATATATGAAATTCCTGTTTGTTCCTAGCTGTCGGTGCCTGTAGCCCCGCAGTTATCAATAGCTGTATTTCCTCATCTGTCAGTTTTTCATCTGTATAAGCCCGGGTGGAGCTCCTCTTAGCAATTGCTTCCAGTACGTTTTTCAACTTTTTCTCTCCTATCCTAAATATTTTTCAATCTCATCTACCTTATCCAACCGCTCCCACGGCAGATCAATATCGGTTCTTCCAAAGTGACCGTATGCCGCTGTCTGCTTGTAAATGGGTCTTCTCAAATCCAAAGCATCAATGATTGCTGCCGGACGCAGGTCAAATACCTTCTCAACAATCTCTACAATTTTCTCATCGGATATCGTCCCGGTGCCAAAGGTGTCAACCGCAATAGATACGGGCTTCGCCACCCCAATTGCATATGCCAGCTCAATCTCAGCCTTTCGTGCCGCACCTGCTGCAACCAGGTTCTTCGCTACCCACCTGGCTGCATATGCCGCAGAACGGTCCACCTTTGTGGGGTCTTTGCCAGAGAAAGCTCCGCCGCCGTGATGGCCTGCGCCACCATAGGTATCTACAATAATCTTTCTGCCTGTCAGACCGGAATCGCCCTGAGGTCCGCCGATAACAAATCGTCCCGTAGGATTTACATAATAAATAGTATCCTCATCCAGCAGTTCTGCCGGAATAACCGGCTTGATGACATATTCAATGACATCCTTCCTGATTTGCTCCAACGTCGCATCCGCTGAATGCTGTGTGGAAACTACAATGGTATGAATTCGCTTGACGCTTTCCTGCTCATCAAACTCTACGGTCACCTGTGTTTTCCCGTCTGGTCTCAGATAAGGCAGCGTGCCGTCCTTTCTGACCTTTGCCAGCTGTCTTGAAAGTCTGTGAGCAAAAGAAATGGCAGGAGGCAGATATTCCGGTGTCTCATCAGTTGCATACCCGAAGATAATTCCCTGATCGCCGGCACCCGTTCCAAAATCCCTTGTCACGCCTTCCTGCTTGGATTCATAAGCCTTGTCAACTCCCAGAGCAATGTCGGCGGACTGCTCATCAATCCCTGTAAGTACTGAAATAGAGTCGGCATCAAAACCGCCCACATTCCCGGTATACCCGATTTCCCTCACGGTATCCCTTACCACCTTTGCGATATCCACATAAGCCTTTGTGGTGATTTCGCCTACCACCAATGCCAGTCCTGTAGCCACTGTAGTTTCAGCAGCCACCCTAGAATCAGGGTCCTGCTCAATCAGAGCATCCAGAATCGCATCCGAAATCTGATCGGCTATTTTATCCGGATGTCCTTCCGTTACTGATTCCGATGTAAATAATCTTCCCATTTTATCTCTTCTCCTTTTTTATTGAAATTTTTATTGAATTACATTCCTCTTTTACCGTACAAAACAAAACCGGAGGTTCCTACCAAATCATTGGTTGAAACCTCCGGTTGTCCGGTCAGTTACTTTATTCTGAATTTTTCACTTTTTTCAATTTGTACAATCCTTCCGTCCTGTACACTGATTGATACAGAGCCAAAGGCGATGTCCTCCAGGTTTTCCCTGATTTTTTGCAAATCCTTTTCCGTGATGGCATTCTTACTCCTTCGTTCCGTTTCATCTGCCATATAATCGCCCTCCTTTTACATCACAGCCGCACATGTGTAAACAACTTACAGCTTCTTCTCCAGCCATACCCAGAGCCGGTACATGAGATATCCCCAAATCAGGAACAGAAGAATCAGCACCGTCATAGGCGTCTTGGAAATGTAATGTTCTCCATTCACCAGCTTTGCAAAGCCGGGCATATCCGCGTAATAGTAAGCGCCTGCACCAAAGTCCAGACTGTCAATCAGCCCCAGGTGATTGCCCATGATATAGCCCACCAGACCTATGATTGCTACTGCAATGATGATTTTCAAAGCTTTGACAAAACCTTTCTTCATGCTATCCCTTCTTTCCACATATACAACTCAATACTTTTCTTTTCAAAACGTCTCGTCGGCTTTTTATGCCAATTCTATGTCTGCTTTTCCCACCTACAGTGCCAAATCAGGCAGAGGGAAGAATTTTCCCGAAAGCAGAAGATAAACCGCTGCGAAGGTCAGTACAATGTTGAACAACTGTCCTACCACATACAGAGCCAGAGGCTTTCCTCCCTGAAACTGCTCCTTGATTTCGCGAAAATTGGTATCCAGACCGATACTGGTGAAGGCAAGGACAAATGCCCAGTTCTTATACTGGTCCAGCACACTGTTAATACCGGAGACAGCTTCCTTTCCTGCTGCGGGCAGAACAATAAAGGATGCAATTAAAGATGCTGCAAAAAATCCCAGAATAAACTTCGGCAATCTATACCAAATCTCTGCTGCGGTAATCTTCCTGCCTTCATTCGCGCTGCCCTTCTCTACATGCGCGGTAAAGAAAATCGCAACTGCAAATGCAATAAAACCAATCAGGATATTCTGAATTGACTTTACCAAAACTGCCGAAGTCTGTCCAAGCTCTCCCAATGCAGTACCGGCAACGGTAACAGCACCGGTGGAGTCTACGGTGCCGCCAATCAGGGCACCTCCCATCAGTTCTCCCAGGCCAACCGCCTTGATAATGATGGGTTCAAACACCATCATTATCACAGTGAAGATAATGGAAATAGATACAGCCAGAGACAAGTCCGTCTTCTTCGCCTTGCTGGAAGCGCCTACTGCAATAGCTGCGCTGGTACCGCAGACGCTGGTAGCTGTAGCCAGTGTGATAACCAAAGGCTTATTATCTATCTTCAGTACTCTTGTACCGAAGAACCACATAAAGAGGATGACAATCGGTGTTACAATCCATGCAATCCCCAGTCCGTAAAGTCCAAAGTTGATGATGTTGGAGAATAACACTGAAAATCCCATAATAACCAGTCCGGCTTTTATGTAAAACTCTGTCTGTACCGCCGGCTTCAGCCAGTTAGGTACGCCAACGGTATTGGCAATGACAAGTCCAACCAACAATGCAAAAAAAGCCCACTCCAGATAACGGTTAAGGGTGTATTCTGCACTGATGAACCTTACCAGAACCGCCAGTACAAACAAGCCCAGAAAAGCGGGGACATATTTTTTTACAGCCGTTCCTTTTAAAACATTTCCTACAGTGAACAATACTCCCAGCACCACTGCCGTCAAAAGAAGCTTCCCGAAAAATGCACCATTCAACTGTTCCAGGATACTCTTTCCATTTCCCCAGGTGGAAAATTTTGCAGCGCTGAAATCAAATGCTCCTGTTAATACGCCTATTGCAGCGATGGCAATCACGATAAATCCAATCCAGACTGCCAGCCAGTCCTCCTGCTTATATAAATCGCTCACCTTAAATTTTCCTGTGGTAACATACTCTTCCTTCTGTACTGCTACCGTTTCCTTTTTATCTGCCATTTTGTTTTCCTCCTCATGTTGTCGATATGTAACTACGCTTCGCACCTATTCACACTTCTCAACTATGGCTTAACAGGCAGCAATACCGCCGGACTTGGAATTTCTCTGTTTATACCTGCTCATATCCATTCTTCCTTTCAGAGCTCGTTCTTTCTATTCCTACCTTTTCTACTTGTTTACTAGGATTTGTTGAAACAAATAATACTCCTTTTGAAAGAATTTGGCAACTGTTTTTTTAAAGATATTTGTATTTCGCCATTTTGTACATACTTTTTTACTAATTTGTAAATTTATTGTGTATATTGCTTACTTTTCCTATCTGTATTGTAGGATTTTCAGTCAGGGAGATACATTCTTTTTTGATAAACAGGCTCATATCACCTTAATTTCTTATTTCTATCTATAACTGCATTCCTGCCGTACCACCAATCACGATAACCGCAGGCATTCTAATATCAGACTGTTCTACCTTCCCGGCAATGTCCGCCAAAGTCCCCCGGACCGCCTGCACCGTCCCATCATATCTTCCGTGTACCACTGCTGCCGGAGTATCAGGCGCTTTTCCATGTAAAACCAATTCTTCCGCGATTTCTTTCAAATGCCCGAATCCCATGAGAAACACACATGTCCCTTCCAGCTTTGCCACAGCTTCCAGTTCAGAGTACAGGTCTTTGCCGTTTTCCGCCGTATGCCCGGTTATCACGTGAAGGCTCCTGCTGACCCCTCTTTGAGTAACAGGGATTCCCGCAGCCGCCGGAACTGCAATGGCAGACGTAATACCGGGTATCTCCTGCACTTCTATTCCTGCTTCCCGCAGAGCCTGCATCTCCTCTCCGCCTCTGCCGAATACAAAGGGATCACCGCCCTTCAGGCGCACTACACGCTTTCCCTGAAGCGCTTTCTCCACAAGCAGCGCATTGATTTCCTCCTGGGACATGCTGTGTCTGCCGCTGCGCTTTCCCACATAGATTTTTTCACAGCTTTCGGAGGTCTCCTCTAACAGCCGTTCATCCAACAAATCATCATACACTAACACCTGTGCACTTCTTACCGCACCTAATCCCCGCAAGGTAATCAAATCATATGCTCCGCAACCGGCTCCCACCAAGGACACAGTCCCCACCTCGGCCTGAGGCTCGGAAGCATATACTTTCAACCGCTCCTCGGTTTCCTCTTCGGAAAGTGGTCTGTTTCGCTCCATACAGTAGGCTGCCGTATCCTTCAGGAAAGCTGCCCTGCGTTCTCCGTCACTTATCTTCTGCCTTGCAGGCTCCCGAATGCTCTCCAGATAATCGAGAATTTCCTCCATCCGGCCGGGAAGCTCCTGCGCCACCTTGCTCCGCACCGCAGAAGCTATCCGTGGGCTGGCTCCCTCTGTGGAAATCCCTACAGTCAATTTTCCTTCCTTTAGCAGAGCAGGGAAAAGGAAACCGCAGCCTTCTTTGTCATCTACAACATTTACTAAAATCCCTTTTTCCCGGCAGATATCCCCGATACGAGCATTCAGCTCCCGATTGTCTGAGGCTGCTATCACAAAAAAATGCTCCTCGATATCACTGTCCTCAAAATCCCGCTCCAGACAGACAACCGATTTGTCCTCCGTCAGTTCCTTCCGAATCACAGGCGCAATCACTGTCAGCTTTGCTCCAAAGGGGCGCAACTTCTCCACCTTATGGACAGCAATACTTCCTCCTCCCACAACCAGTCCGTTTTTGCCCTGTATATCAATAAAAAAAGGAAAATATCCCATGCCGTAACCTCCCTGTCTCCGACTTTCTTCCAGACCTCTCTGTTATTTTTCAGGATAAAGTATATCTGCCAAAATCTCATAGGCCTCTCCCCATCTGGCATTAGGCTTTAAATTGAAAAGACGCTTTTCCAGCAAATAATAATTCCCGTTCTCAACCGCCGAAAGAGATGCCCATGCAGGATTTGACGTCAATAGCTCCTCCACGCTCTTCATAGCTGCCTCAAAATCGTTTCCCTGGGTTGTCACAAAAATATACTGAGGATCTGCTGCAATAATTGCCTCTAGGCTCAAGTCCTCCAACAACCCTTTGTCGTTGTCCGCAATGTTGATACAGCCAAGCCCGGCCAGCATCTGGCCACAGACGTTTCCGTTACTTCCCTTTGCCTTCACACTGCCGGAGGATGCCCGAAGAAACAGCACCGTTGGGCTGCTGCCGTCTATCCTTTCCTTTACGGCTTCAATCTGCCTCTGTACAGCCAGTCCGTTTTGCTCATACAAATCCTTCCTCCCTGTAATATCCGTACAGATATCCAGCATATGTAAATACTCCTCAAAATCCGATACTTTAAAATAGGCAACCGTGATTCCTGATTGCTCCAACAACTCCTCCAGCGCCAAATCACCCTCCGTGTTTGCACTTGCAATCACCAAATCCGGTTTGGATGCAATCAGCTTCTCTGCATCGGGATTTTGTATGCTTCCCAGGTTGACCACGTCCTCACCCAGATCCAGATTCAGACTTTCCCAGGAATCGTTTGCTGTCGCTATTACATCCCCTCCTGCAAGCATCCAGATGTCGGTAAAGCTGCCTATCAGAGTTGCAACTCGCTCATGACTTTCAACAGTTACTTCTCTTCCCAGGTCATCCGTAAAGCAATACGTTTTCCGTTCAGAATCTTCCGATGTCAGATTTTCAATTTTACCCTCTGCGGCAGCTTCTGCACCGTTCACCGCCTCTCCTGCTTGGCAGCTGCAGAGCCCTGTCAACATCGTCAATATCACGCATAAATAGCAACATTTCTTTTTCATTATTATTTTACCTCTTTGATTTCTTTTGTATTTTCTGTTAAGAATAGATTATAATATTTATTCCCTACTATGTCAATGGGATTGTAGGTGTATGTAAAGTATTTGAAATAATACAGTACTCGCAATCTATTTACCCTATTCCCTTGCTTTTCATTTCAATGTGCCGTCCTGGATATTCCGGCAACACATCAATCAATTCCAATCTGCCAAAAGGTATCTGTGTCCGCGGGCCAACCTGGCAACCCAATCCATACGGGCACCTCTATCACGCCAAGCACA
>JBJENR010000152.1:0-2040 GCA_051880315.1 Acetatifactor sp. | reverse complement strand
AAACGGAGAAGCCGGAGATTGAAGTAGTCTGTAAGGTATATAACATTAACCCGAACAATAATCAGGGTCTGAAGAAAAGGTCAGCGGTGCTGGAGGGCTATACTTATTTTGTGGAGAAGGTACGGGAGTATCAGAAACAAAACAGGAACGTGGAAGAAGCGGTGGATACCGCAATAGAGGAATGTATCAGGGAACACATTCTGGAAGATTTTTTCCGGACAAGGAAGGATGAGGTGAAAAAGATGACACATCTGGATTACACATGGGAGCAGAGAGAGAAGCTGATACGCAAGGAGGAATATGAGCAGGGACTGGAGCGGGGAATAGAGCGTGGAATAGAGCAGGGGATAGAGCAAGGTCTGGAGCGGGGTCTGGAGCAGGGAATAGAGCGGGGAATGTATCAGGTCGCTGAAAATATGATGCTTGCAGATAAACCTTTGGAAGAAATCATGACCTTTACAGGTGTTTCCATAGAAAAGCTAAAGGAATTGGCAGCAGAACTTAAGGGAGAATAAAAACCATGTGTCTGGCATTGTAAATGACAGATGCCGCGGGAAAGACAGCAAAGAGCATCAGGGCAGGCAGGGTATGCGCAAAGAAACTAACGCCGCTAACACCATTAATGTAACATATAAATAAAATAAGTTTGACGGAGGATACGGGTGACATGGAATGGAGCATCATGTCCTTTGTGAACTGCCTGCTGTTCGTCTATATTGGCGGCAAGATGCTGCAAGACGGTATCGGGGGCCGGGATGAGGAAGCTGCTTCGGGTATAGGTATGGCGGGGGTGTTGGGGAAAAAGTTCGGGACAAGGTTTGCCGGAAAGGCAACCTTTTTTGGAGATATTATACTGACAATAATTGAAATTGAGAATTTTATCAAGTGATATTGTGAATTTTTGGATTTACAAAGCTTGGTTTTGGAAGAGATAGCTACATCTAGCGGATGATGCTAATCCGACATGGATTATCTGGAAATAGGTCTTAAATAGTATTTTTGAAGGAGAATGCTTATATAGTTCAGTTATTGGCAACTGTTTAAAAAGGAAAGCAATAAATTCAAATGGCCGTAATGATTAGAAATACGACAAGATGTCAAAACACCTATTAATGTTCAGAACATTCAACCAAAGAAATGGTTGAAGGGGATGCACTGAAGAGGTTAAGGATAATGGATGTAAGTACTGTATTTATGATTCAAGAATGCCAAAAGAGGGAGCAAACATAAATCCTAGAATATATGAAAATGGAGTTAAGATTTAGTTGTTTTATGCCGAAATACAAATTGATTATAATAAAAGAAACATTATACTTGAATTCATAAGGTATACTTTTGCAGTTATCGTGAAGGACGCATGTAAGTATAAGGGCTCCGTGGATGATGTTCTGCGGAGTTTTTTTAGGGAGTGGAAATATGGATGAAAAGCAATTTGTTTTGGATTCATTTGATAAAAATTTTGAAGCACTAAAAAATACAAACATAGTTATTTATGGATTAGGGAAAAATACAAAATTAATATTGGATGAACGTAAGCAATATAGAATTGTAGGACTAATGGATGGTGTTAGAACTGGTGAAGTAGTTTGGGGATTGCCAGTGATAACATGTGATGAAGCAAACGATTTAGGTGTAAGTGCAATAATTATAATTGCGACTGCAGCAAACGTACCACTTATTTATCAACGTATCGCGGCAGAGTGTGAAATGTATCATATTCAAGTATTTGACATTAATGGTAATGAGCAGAAAAGATTGAGTGGTGAATACAAGCTTCCCGAGATTTATTCTACAATGACAAAAGATGCTCTATTAAGCAAAATAAATGGCTGTGATGTTATAAGTTTCGACATATTTGACACCTTACTTGTTAGAAGAGTATTGCAGCCAACAGATTTGTTTGAAAATTTGATGAATAAATATGAATTTTATCATCCAGACTTTTGTAGAAAGAGAATTAGTTGCGAAAGAGAGCTTTATAATTCAACAAATCCCAATATATATGAAATATACTCTTCGATGGCTAAAGAGGGTATTTTA
>JBJENR010000151.1:0-2055 GCA_051880315.1 Acetatifactor sp. | reverse complement strand
TCCCTCCTTAATTGAAAAACTAAACGCAAGTTTTTCTTACACTCTTGCCCAAAATACTTGCATTTAGATTTACAGAGCAATGTTTTGTATAATAGTTTCGGACTGCCTGCCGGCGGAAAGGACGGCAATTATGGCAAAACATTTATCTCTGTCTGAGCGCGCCTTCATCGAGCGTGCTCTTGTTCATGAAAAGTCTTTCGCAGACATCTCAAAAGCTCTCAATCGCTCCGCGACAACAATCTCCAGGGAAGTCAAGAATCACCGTGTTTTTGTCAATCGTTGGAGAGATGACAGGAATGACTGCCTGGCTTACAATACCTGTCTTCGCAGGAATCTCTGCCCCACAGAAACCATCTATTCCTGCATCGACCGCTGCAAGTTCTGCCGGGAGTATGACTGCCGGAAGTTTTGTCCCGGGTATCAGTCTCCCCATTGTCCGAGGCTGGAGAAGCCGCCCTATGTCTGCACCGGCTGTGAGAAGCAGAAAACCTGTAAGCGCAACCACGCTTACTACACGGCCCACAGAGCCGATGCGGCCTACAGGAAGGAGCTTCGGGATTCCAGAATCGGGATCCGCACAGATCCGGAACGGTTACTGGAAATTGGGGAACTACTGTCTCCGCTCATTGCCAAGGGGCAATCCCTCAACCATATTCTGGCTACCCACAAGGATGAGATCGGCCTGTCAGAGAAGACCATCTATAACTATATCGATGCTAACGCTTTCTCTGTCAAAAATATCGATCTTCCGAAGAAAGTGGTCTATAGGCAGCGGAAAACCAAGCCTGTTCTTACAAAAAAGGAATATCAATGCCGCAGGGGCCGCACCTTTGAGGACTTCAATCACTATCTGGAAGATCACCCTGGTATCTCCGTTGTGGAAATGGACACCGTAAAGAGCGCCAGGGGCTGCAAGAAGACGCTCCTCACCTTTGTATTCCGAAACACCAACTTTATGTTGGTGTTCCTGCTGAAGGATGGAACACAGACCAGCGTTCTGGCGGTGCTGGATTTCCTCTCTGACAGGTTGGGATTGGATACCTTCCGGGCTTTGTTCCCGGTGATCCTCACGGACAACGGTGTGGAATTCCAGAACCCGGATGAATTGGAGCACACGCTGAACAACTGCCAGAGAACCAGGATCTTCTACTGTGACCCGCAGGCATCCTGGCAGAAGCCCCATGTAGAGAAGAACCATGTTCTTCTCAGAAGGATCATCCCAAAGGGAACCTCTTTCAAAGAACTGACAAAGGCACAGGTCACCCTGGCTGCCAACCATGTCAACAGCGTGGCAAGAGAGCTGTTCGAAAACAAAACGCCATTTGATTTATTCGTTGGGGATAATGAAAAGAAACTGCTGGATCTGTTAGACCTCTCTCCCATTACACCGGACGAAGTCTGCCTGAAACCAGCGCTTCTCAAACATAACCCCAACTAAGATTAACAAAGCCGGTGAGCAGTCCACAAATAGAGCTGCTCAGGCGAGGGTTGCATTTTCTTTTTCAGAAAAATAACCGTCGTCCCGTTGTCATGCGCAAATTTCAGTTAATTCCAGCAGTTTCAAGCCTATTATACCTTGTCCATGGCTGTATTTCTACTGGTTTTATGATTTATGATCCAATTATTCGGACGCTCTGGCGTTCAGTTTTTCACTTAAAGAAATCTATCAACACGAAAGCTATCAATCTAAGGCTCATGCTTTATTGGATATTCTAAATTACGATGCGGCAGTTGCTTCCTTGGACTTCTTGTTCATGTTTGCAATTGCCGTTTTCTTTTGGTCGTTGATCAAGTGGATGTAGGTATTGTATGTGATTGTGATATCAGAGTGCCCGAGAATCTCACTAACTGTCTTTACATCTTCGCCGTTCTCAAACAAACGGCTTGCAAAAGAATGCCGAAGGGAATGAAGGCCGTAAATCCTTTCTTCTGAAAACCCTGCGAGGACTGCGATCTTCCGCAGCATTCTGTCTAAGTACCTTGGGCTGAGAGCCTTTCCGTCATCATTGTCTTCCACCATGTATTTCAAGTGCGCTTTATCCGGTATGCTGCCGG
>JBJENR010000150.1:0-7070 GCA_051880315.1 Acetatifactor sp. | reverse complement strand
AAGCTTTTTTATACATAGCTATTTTTTCTATTTTCACCATTGTTACTTGCATATACTTTTTCTGTCGTAAACTCTTGTCGAGTAGGAAGTTCACCACACTTGGCATGATGAAAGGTGCCACCCACACCAAAAGGCAGTTTTCCCTTGGTGTGGGTGGGTTTTTGCCTTATATTTTCTACGAAGCATATATAATTAAACGGGCATGTAGCGCACACTCCATGATTACAACCCGGAGATTCGCAAGACTCTTATGATACATTGTTATCAGCCGGAACCAGGGTATTGCGCATGTATACTGGTGGAGAATAGCTCATTAACAGATGAGAAGCATTAATTTCTCATCTGCTCCTTCCCCGAGTTTTTGTAAAACTTCTATCCTTTTCGTTTTTCCAATATTTCTTCCTTGCCTCATACTCCTCCAGAAATTCATCATACACACTCATCCTATACCGCATTCTACGCATCGTATCCTTACCGTAACCCATTCTTTTTTCATACATCCTAAGTTCTTCCATAACATCCTCTGTCGGCTCCGGCAGTATTGCCACACGCTCTGCAAGTGGCATGTTTTTATAATCCGGCTGTTCTTCCTTTCCTTCTTTATCTGTAAAAGAAGTATCCATATCATCCTCTTCTCCCTGCCATTCCCTGTTAAACTCTTCAAATGCGGCACCATAGAAAATATCCTCATCTGCTTCACTGATATCTTCTTTTTCACAGAACTGGTCAAAACCTTCATAAAAGCTGATATTATTATCTTCCAGACTTTTTTCTTCAGGTTCTTTCTCCCACTCATCATAATCACGTAGGAATTCTTTCATGTGCTCAATATCTGCCTCAATCCGCTGATACTCTATTCGCTTCTTTTCCTTCTGCTCTAGATATTCTGTAATCCCAGAGACAGTAAACCTCTCTCCTAGTCTCTTTCCTCTGACAGATACAGGTTCTCCATTTTTCTTCCGTCTATATGGAAGGGCGTAAGAGATTGTGTTACCACGTAGCTTCACATCCATCATAAAATAATCCTTCACATATTGGATTACATTCTCTAATGTCCTTGTTTCAGGGGTATTTATCGCATTTCTAAGATATATCTTCATCTCTTCACGAAATGACAATTTTTCCCTCTTTTTCATCTGATATTCCGCGAAATTACATCTCTCACGGCTCTTATCCTTCACATAATAAGTATCCCTGTAAGAATGTGTCAGCCCCTGCTTCCTGCACTGTTCTCCAAAGAAGTTGCACATTTCCTTAAGTTCCGCCGGACCTCTCCGAAATGACTTTCCATCCCTCAGATTGCAGTTATTTACCAGAAAATGCACATGAACATGCTCTGTATCCGTATGCACCGCAAATAATACCTCATAACCTTTTGACCAGAAAAACTCCCTTGCAAACTCTTCTGCAATTCTGTAGGCACCTTCATAGGTAAGTTTATCATTGTCATCCGGATGGAAGGATATGGACAGCTTCTGTGCCAGAATCTCCTTCTGTTTATATCGGCCGTACTTTTTATCATGCATTTTCCTTGTCATAAGTAGACTATTAGTAAAGTTATCCCTGTTACAGCCAAATGCATTGTAAAGATGATTCTGCGTCTTCACCACACCATCAGCAATCTGTTCCTTTCGCCTTCCAAGAATATAATCGTCTGCACTTTTTAGCTGTGCCACAGACTTACAATAACTGTAATTCACTTTTACATTTCCATATACCGCACCCATAATCTTCCTCCTTTCCCTGCCCTTCTATATCAGCTTCTCTGATATCTTAAGCAGTTTATCTTCAATCTTTCTTAGGAAATAATTCGTGGTTTTAAAGCTGCTGTCGGAAAACAGATCTGCATACATATTGACGGCATGTGCAATCTGATTAAGGTTCACGCCCTGCTTCTTTAGCTCATGCACCGCCTCTTTTAACAGCTCTCTTATTTCCTTTAACGTCACCCCATCCACTCGTTTTCCTTCATTTACATCCAGTAGATAGCTTATAAAATCGGCATTACCTCTGTATCCGCTTTCATCCTTTTGTTTCTCAAATCTGTCTTTCAGTCGTCTGTCCGCTCGTACATAGATAACCTCGTCCTTTGTTCTGTTAGCCATAAAATCCCTCCTCCCTAACAGAAAAGGAAGCATGACACAATACATTTGCACTGTATCAGCTTCCTTCTTTTTATCTGTCTCATATTCAGTTGTTTTCATTTTTGCTTATATCTGATTACTGTCGGCTACACTATCCTTAATTACTATAGCCTCTTCCCTTAGTTAAGTGACTGCCACCATACTTCTGCTACAAAATTAGCATTTCCCATAGCCACAGCTACATAAATCAGCTATATTCCAACAGCATAAATCATACCGTAGCAACCATATTTAAGTTGTACTATAGCTGTTTCCCGAAATTTTTCTTTAAGCAGGGCACATCATCCACACAGGTCAGTCAGCTGCAAAAAACACAGCTGACTTCCGAAAGACTGTCTGTGCTCTACGCTCCGACAGCCTTTCCCACATCTTTCTTTTCTCTGAAAGAAATCTTCTCCTCCCTTTCCGATGTGGTGTGGATGATATAGGCAGGTAGTACCGCTGGCTTGCCAATTCGTCAAAAAAGAAATGCGAAGTGTCCGAACGACACCCCGCATTCCTTTTCCTTCCTCATTGTCTTCACCATCGGTGCTACCTGCTTAAGGGGCTTTGCCCCCTAAGAACCCCCGGACAGAAAAATACCGGCATCTTCAAAGGGGATGCCGGTATTTTCTGTCTTTGTAGCCATTGTCCCGGGAAAGGGCTTATCGAGTTCTTCCCTTAACAGGCTCATTTATATCCGATTCTTTGTCACGACACTTCCACAATGCCATCGGATGTTCCACAATTCTTTGTAACTCTGCTCCCGCAAATACGAATTGTGGTTCATATATGCCTTTTTCAAAAGCACTCCAGAAAATCCGCTCATCATTCGTTGGAATCAAAAATCCGGAGAGATACTCTCTTACTTCATTCTGGACTACTGCCAGTTCAAATCTCTCTCCATTCCTAAGCACAGGATATAAATCTGTTGTAATACTGCGTTTAGTTACCTTTCCTACATTATCCAGGACAAATTCCTTCGGTGGATGCTCTGCTCCGATTGCACTGTAAAATACTGCACATTTTCTAAGCATATCTAATTCTGATTCATCAAACAGGTGATGTGTAATCATATTATGCACATCATATAAATCTCTGGTTGCTGTCCTCGTAAGCAATGCTACAATCTTTGCACCAAATATCTCAATTGGATCAACAGATAACACAGTGAGTTTCTCTGTCATCCATGGTAAAGAAACATTTCTTCTCACCACAGGAAGTACATGACACCTGAGCATATAGTTTATTTCTATTTTCAGATTATCTTTCATTCCTCCGGCATTCTGATACTCATATACAAAAGAATCCAGTGCATGATGATTCTTTGTTTTCGGACTCAGATGGTATCCGTTTGACTCCATATATTTACCTATACGGTTACTTAATACTTTCCTTACCTCAAGCATTTCTTCTCGCGACATATTCTTGGAAAAATCCAAATCTATATCAACAGACAGTCTCGGTAAATCCAATATAGTCAGATTAATAGCCGTTCCACCCTTTAATGCAAGATATTCCGAAAGCATATCATCACCCTCAAAGAATTTCAATACATCAGCAAGTCTGCACACCTTTTCAAAGGTATCTCTTACAAACCCAAGCTTCTTTGCCTGCCTACCAAGTTTCATTCTGTCAAATTGCATCATAATCCCCAACTCCTTTGTCTACCAAATGCATAAAGTCCACAGGAACATATAGCTTCCACTTTGGATTCCATACATTTTGTCCTTTTTCTTTTATCAGATATCGTTTACTATCAGCAATATACCTGCTCAAATACTCAAAAAAATTATCGCTAAGCCCCAGTTCATCCTGCAACTGTTCCAGAATATATCCGCATTTCTGATACAGAAACATGTTATTATACACAGATATTGCCTCAAGCAACTTATCCTCTCTCACACTGGGCACAAGCATGATACATCGTATCACTTCTTCTAAACCTGCTATCTTGCTAAAATCTTTTATACTGTCAACAATAGTCTGCTCTATCCCGGTTATTCTGAGCTTACCATTTGTTACAACATCCATGCAGTCATTTCTCTCCATATGGTGATACCATATTCCGTTATACTCAAAATCTCTGAATCTGGATTCTGTTTCAACGTATACTTCATAAAACACCTGATTCGCATAACCAAATGCTTCAAATGCACTGTGATGGCTTATTACCGCATCCTCATATAACTGACTTCCTATCTGGTATCTTGATAACACAGGCTGCTTCGTCTCAAGACTTATAACTGCATACAAATCCCGTTTCACTTTTTCGACATAACCTTTTTTCTGATAATCATAAAGAATGGATTTTGCTGCTGCCTCTGTACCAGTCAATTCTATAACTTTACTTTTATTAAAGCATCCAAGTTCAAGCATTTGCTCATAATACTTCATTTTTTTCACCTGCCTTGTTTTAATATTATCACAAAGAGTTCCTTTTTTCAAACTTTTTTGTGTGATATTTAAAATTACATACCAAACGAAAAATCCAAAAGTTCATTTTCCTCCGGCTCACTTTCTTCTGCTTTATGAACCATGTCTGCCGTTGAATTTGTCGCAGATAATGTGGAATCATTTGCTACTCCTGTACTCATATTTACTGAAGTAACATTCATCATTGCACCATTCTGTAATCCCGCTGCCAATGCTGTCTGCTGTTGCAACAGATACATTCCTGCAAGTGCAGGAATATTGGCAAGCATCTTTGCTGTTACCTGTTCCACTATCCTGTCCACAAAAGCATCTTCCTTTTCCCTTGTCTCAAGATACGGATCATTTTTTGTACTAATATGCCTTTCATAAAAATCATTGATGGCACAGATGATAAATTCATTCTGGGACTTAAACTCCCTGTCCACTTCAGCAGAATGCAGCAGGCTCCACGCCTGCACTGCATCATCACTGTTCATGTTGAAACGGACATTCTTATTCCATGTCTTATCAGCCATTTACATCGCCCTCTTTCCCTGCTCATGTCGAAGTATCATATAGCAGTAGTACTCATAGCCCTTGGCATTGGCTCTGATGTCATGATTAAAGAAAACTCTGTCTTTATTGTAACTTCCATAAGCTTCAATAATTCTTGCACCTCCACCGATAAAATGCAGCTTCATCATCTGTTCATTATACTCATAATCATGAAGCTTCTGAAAAACGATATCTGCATACTCCGTTGCCGCTTCCTTCATCAGGCTTGCATACGGTTCAACAATATCCGTTTCTCCTGTTCGAAGAAAATTGTCAATGACCTCACGCATCAGCTCATTTCCTGTATTATCCCTTACTTTGTTACGAATATTTTTTTCACACTGGAATACTCCCAGTTTTTCCGTCCATGACCTGCTCTCCATAGCCCTTCCATTATTGAGATACATCAGGTTCATGGTTCCGTTTCCGATATCCACAACAAGGTTCATCCCCTTAAAATCCTTAAGATTTTCTGCAACTGCAGAATAACACTGTGGCATGACCGTACAGCCTGTTATTTCAAGCTCGTACATTCCCTGCTTATATCCGACTTTTACATTCCTGTTTTTAAGCATATATGCCTTGAATTCTTCTCGCTGCGCCTGTACCCATTTCAATGGAAGTCCCACAGCAAGATGCACACGCACATTATTTCTTGTGTCCGTATATCCCCTTGCTTCCAGTTCCTTCACTACTGCCGCCATGGTAAGTACATAATTATCATCATCGGTCACCTTGTCAGCTACAAATCCCTTGTGACCTTCCCCAATAATATAATATTTCCCATCCATCTCAATATAATCCTTCGCAAGAACAGGTGGTTTCTCGCTTGCACTGATTGCTGTAGTAAAAACCTTTCTTGCCGTCTTATAGTTTCCATAGCCTGCATCTACTCCGATAATCAGTCTTCCATTCATCTTGTATTCTCTAATCTTCTCTGTCATATTCTGTTCCTCACTTTCTTAACTTTCCTATTTCTTCAACTGAAATCTGCTTCTCATACCATTCCTTCACAAGCTTCTCAATCAATTCAACCTTCTGCATGGGTGTAAAATCATCCGGGAAATAATCCGCCAGTGTATCTGCCTGAATCTTAATCTGCTCCCTCTGGTTCGGCTTTTCCTCTTCCAACACCGAATAAATTGCATCCATATCAAGCTTCCCACTCTGGCTCATACGCTTCATTCTGTTTGCCTGTGACAATGATGGTGTGCACTGCTCCAAATCCATAACCGCATGAAGTTCATACTGTTCCTCTTCCTTGAGATAAGAAAGCTCCACTGCAATCGTAAATGCAATTTTCCCCTCATCAACCATATCCAGTATCTTGGGGATAAGATTTGTAAGCCTGATATACCTGGCTATCTGATTTCTACTTTCACCAACCTGTCTTGCCAGTATTTCATCCGAACGAAGAACGGGCTTTCCATCCTCACTAACCTGCTTATTAAGCTTCGTCCCAACTTGGGACAAGGTGCCCGGAAGCTTCTTTCCCTGCTGCTTCATGGCATCCAGCTTCATCTTATAAGCAAATGCTTTTTCGCTTGGTTTAATATGCTCCCGCTGTAGGTTACTATCTACCATTGCGATTATCGCATCCTCATCATTCATAGGAACAACCATCACCGGCAAACTGTCTATCCCTGCCCATTCACTTGCCGCCTTTCTTCTATGCCCAGCAATGATTTCATAACCGGAGCCTTTCGGATTTGGTCTTACAAGAAGCGGAACAAGAATGCCTTTCTCCTCTATGCTTCTCATAAGTTCGAATAGTTCCATATCATGTTCCACCTTAAAGGGATGTCTCTCAAAGTCGTGCAATTCGCTGATTCTCACCTTTCTCGTGCCTGCATCATGGTCGTAAATCCCGCATGAGCACATATCACTTGTCTTCTTCATCTTAGCTTCCTCCTTTCCTTTTCGGGTAGTGTCAAAAACTACCCTTTTTTATTGTTCTAAAATCCTTTAATACCTTGA
>JBJENR010000149.1:0-36874 GCA_051880315.1 Acetatifactor sp. | reverse complement strand
TAAATCTGTACATCAGGATGTGCCTTATGGAGCTTTTCAAGTCCTTCCGGTGCGGCGATAATACACATGAACTTTATGGTCTTACCGCCATGCTTCTTAATCTGGCTGATGGCATCAACCGCCGAACCGCCGGTAGCCAGCATCGGGTCCGTGACTATAATGGTTCGCTCTTCAATAGGGCTTGGCAGCTTACAATAATACTCTATGGGCTCATGGGTCTCTTCATCCCGATACATACCGATATGTCCCACCTTTGCAGTCGGAACCAGGCTCAATATACCATCCACCATACCAAGGCCCGCGCGGAGAATCGGCACAACAGCCAGCTTACGGCCTGCCAGCATAGGTGTCATGCACTTCTCAATGGGTGTCTCAATTTCTACATCCATCAGCGGAAGGTCACTCATTGCTTCAAATCCTTCCAGCATGGCTATTTCTCCCACCATTTTACGAAACTCGTTGGTCCCGGTATCCTTATTTCTCAATAGAGAAATCTTGTGCTGAATTAGCGGGTGATTTAATATTGTAATATTTTTTTCGTTTAAGATATCCATAATCCTTCTCCTGTTACTAGGTATTGTATGTGTTTTTTGATTATTTATCGGAATTTTTTACAAAAACACCTCGGCTCTGGTCCCCTTTGGGATTCACGCCAAATTCATAATCATTGCCCGGAAGAACCGCATTCAGAACAATACCTGCAATGGCTGCAATAGCAAGTGCTGTGAGCTTAATGGAGGTGGAACCTATGGTAAAGGTAAGTCCATCCGAAAATCCAAGTCCACACACAAATATTACGCCTACGATGATGAGATTGCGGGATTTGGTCAAATCCACTCTGTTTTCCACCACATTACGAATACCGATTGCAGAAATCATTCCGTAAAGCATGAAGGATACACCACCGATGATTGCTTTTGGCATTGTTGAAATAACTGCTGAAAACTTCGGTATAAAAGATAGGGCAATGGCAAATACGGCAGTGATACGGATGACACGCGGATCATAAACCTTGGAAAGCTCCAGCACACCTGTATTCTCTCCATAAGTCGTATTGGCAGGTCCTCCAAAAATTCCTGCAAATGCGGTGGCAATGCCATCACCTACCAGTGTCCTGTGAAGACCCGGGTCAGCGATAAAATTCTCATCAACCGTTGCGGAAATAGCTGACATATCTCCGATATGCTCCATCATTGCTGCAATGGCAATCGGTGCCATAACCAGAATTGACGTCAGGTCAAATTTACACATCTGAAAGTTGGGAATTCCTACCCAGCTGGAACCGGAAACTGCAGCAAAGTCTATGATTGCCGTACCATTCGGGTTGGTCATGCCTGCCATCTGCATAATAAGAGCAACGATATAAGAAATGACGACTCCCATTAAGATAGGGATGATCTTAAACATTCCTTTGCCCCAGATGTTAAAGATAATAATCACCACCAGAGCAATGATTGCAAGAACCCAGTTACTTGAAGCATTATTAATGGCTGTTCCCGCCAGAGACAGACCGATGCAGATGATAATAGGACCGGTAACGACCGGTGGCAGAAAACGCATAACACGTTTAACTCCGACAAGCCTGATTATCAATGCCAGCACCAGATAAAGTGCACCGGCTATTACGATACCGCCGCAGGCGTAAGCTGCCTTGTCATTAACCGACATTCCGGCATATATCCCGGTGTCCAGCTTGGAACAGGTTTCAAAACCGCCCAGAAATGCAAAGGAAGAACCCAGGAATGCCGGAACCTTTAATTTCGAGCACAGATGAAAAATCAGGGTTCCCACACCGGCGCAGAACAAGGTAACAGAAACAGATAATCCTCTTGTCAGCGGTTCCCCGCAGGCCTTTTCAAAATAATCGGACACCAGAATAGGCACAAGAATTGTTGCTCCAAACATAGCAAACAAATGCTGAATACTGAGAAGCAACATTTTGGGAACTCCAAGCTGTCTGGCATCCCGTATAGCTGTAGTATTTTTTTCATTCATAGTGAATTCCCCCCGTCAGGTTAATCAGGTATAGTATCTATTAGTTATGAGGACTTTTCTAATCACTATACTTGTTTTTGATTTCAATATTAGAAAAGGGACATTTATGCAATGTCCCTTCATTACTAAGCATTACTATTTTAGAACTTGTTAGCCTTTGCAGCTTCCTCGATGGATACTGCAACTGCAACGGTAGCACCTACCATGGGGTTGTTACCCATACCAATCAGACCCATCATCTCCACATGGGCGGGTACGGAGGAAGATCCTGCGAACTGAGCATCAGAGTGCATACGTCCAAGGGTATCCGTAAAGCCGTAGGAAGCGGGACCTGCAGCCATATTGTCGGGATGCAGAGTACGTCCTGTACCACCGCCGGAAGCAACGGAGAAATACTTCTTACCTGCTTCGATTCTCTCCTTCTTGTAGGTACCTGCTACAGGATGCTGGAATCTGGTAGGATTGGTGGAGTTACCGGTGATGGATACGTCAACGTTCTCCTTCCACATGATAGCAACACCTTCAGGAACGCTGTTCGCGCCATAGCAGTTAACCTTGGAACGAAGGCCCTCAGAATAAGGAATTCTCTCGATTTCCTTTACTGTATTTGTATAAGGATCATATTCAGTCTCTACAAAAGTAAATCCGTTGATACGGGAAATAATCTTTGCAGCATCCTTACCAAGACCATTCAGAATAACACGCAGAGGCTTCTGACGAACCTTGTTTGCCTTCTCTGCGATACCGATAGCACCCTCAGCAGCTGCAAAGGACTCATGACCTGCCAGGAAACAGAAGCAGTCTGTGTCTTCTTCCAGCAGCATTTTACCCAGATTACCATGTCCAAGACCAACCTTACGGGTATCAGCAACGGAGCCGGGAATACAGAATGCCTGAAGTCCCTCACCGATAGCTGCTGCAGCATCGGAAGCCTTGCGGCAACCCTTCTTGATTGCAATAGCAGCACCTACAGTATAAGCCCAGCATGCATTTTCAAAACAGATGGGCTGAATCTTCTTCACCTGGTCATAAACATCCAGACCGGCGTCCTTGGTAATCTTCTCTGCTTCTTCGATAGAGGAGATACCGTAGCTGTTCAGAACAGCGTTGATTTTATCAATACGTCTTTCATATGATTCAAATAAAGCCATTTTTTCTGTCCTCCTTTATCCCTTTCTCACTCTTTTCTGGGGTCGATGATCTTTACTGCATCAGCCACACGGCCATACTGACCCTTAGCCTTTTCATATGCAGTGTTGGGATCATCACCCTTCTTGATAAAGTCAGTCATCTTTCCAAGGCTGACAAACTCATAACCGATAATCTGATCATCCTTATCCAGAGCGATACCTGTAACATAGCCTTCTGCCATCTCAAGATAACGGGGACCTTTCTTCAGGGTTCCGTACATGGTACCAACCTGGCTTCTGAGGCCTTTTCCAAGGTCTTCCAGACCTGCACCGATAGGCAGACCTTCCTCAGAGAACGCACTCTGGGTACGACCGTAAACAATCTGAAGGAACAGCTCTCTCATAGCGGTGTTGATGGCATCACAT
Organism: Acetatifactor sp.; assembly: GCA_051880315.1. Lineage (GTDB taxonomy): Bacteria > Bacillota > Clostridia > Lachnospirales > Lachnospiraceae > Acetatifactor. Next base: position 33,323 of record JBJENR010000149.1, on the reverse strand, counting down.
ACAAGGTCAGTATTCAGAGCTTCCATAACAGTAAGTCCGGGAAGAATTTCTGAAGCCATAGCAGCGGAATGAGTCATTCCGGAACATCCGATGGTCTCAACCAGAGCTTCCTGGATGATGCCTTCTTTAACATTCAGGGTCAGCTTGCAGGCACCCTGCTGGGGAGCACACCAGCCCACACCATGTGTAAGACCGGAAATGTCTTCTACTTTCTTTGCCTGAACCCACTTAGCTTCTTCGGGGATAGGCGCGCATCCATGATGTACACCTTGAGCGACTGTGCACATTTCTTCAACTTCCTTTGAATAAATCATGTGAAATCTCCTTTCAAATATGTACGTTACTATATTATCAAACACATATTGATAAAATAATATCATTCGTTTTTTATTCTCTCATATCTGCGTAAAAAAATCCAGAGGTTTTTACAAAAAAATGCTGTTTTCTACCGGAATTTTATTTTCTGTTTTTGTAAAGGTCAGTATAAAGCAGGTAAATTCTCCCTGACGGCTCCTCACGGTTATTCTTCCGTTCATGGCTTCCACAATAGATTTTGTAAGGGACAGCCCTATGCCGATACTGTTTGGGTTTACCTCCCTGTTTGCCCGGTAAAAACGTTCAAATATATGAGGCAGCGCATCCTCCGGTATCCCCATTCCATAATCCTTCACATATATCCTGCAGTATAGCCGGTTATCCTCAAGAATTATCTCTATGTTACCGTTTTCAGAGGAATAATCCGAGGCGTTTTTCAACAGATTCAGCAATGCCTCGGCAAGCCATTCCCTGTCACAATACAACTCCGTATCCTCAGTTTTATCCGCTTCTTTCGGTTCATTTCCGGTACTGCTTACCAGGACAGTCTGATTCTTTTTCTTTGTAATACAGGATACGCCTTCAATTGCCTGTGCAAGAATTTCCCTCAGGGGATACATTTTCATTTCAAACTTTACCGCCCCGGCTTCGATCCTCGCCAGCTTCAGCATAGATAAAACCAGCCACTCCATCCTGTCAAGCTGGTTCTGTGCTTCCTTTATCACCTGTTTTTTTTGTTCCCCATCAGTCAGCTTTTCCTCGTACAATAAATTCAGAAATATATTGAGGGAGGCAAGGGGCGTCTTCAGCTGATGAGAAATATCCGATATTGTGTTTTGCAGTGATTTCTTTTCCTCTGTGGCATTGGCCTGACTTTCTCTGAGATAGCTGACCAGCTTATAAAAATTCGTATAAAAAACTCCAAGGATGCCTTCTTTATACAACTCAGTTCCACAGTCCCCGTTTCCCTCGATGACCTGTGTCATGATATCGGAAAGGTCTTCTATGTCCTTGATTGTCTGGTTTAACAGTTTAACGGAGAGAAAATATATTCCAATTGCAAAAGCAAAAAAAATACCCAGAACAACCAATGCCGTAACAATACTACATTGGCTACACAACAGACCGGCGACACCTATCAGTACTGCAAAAACACCGGTAAAAACAGCATAATGCCCAATATATCGCTGAATCTCATAGCTTCTTTTCAATTCCCACCATCCTCTCTGTTGAACCGGTATCCTACTCCCCGGACAGTCTCGATATATCCTGCATCCGCTCCCAGTCTGTCACGCAGACGTTTCAGATAAACCGAAAGTGTATTATCATCAATATAGATGTCCTCCGTATCAAAGAGGCGTTCCAGGAGTTGTTGTCTGGTAATCACAATTCCCCTGTTCAGAAGAAGCTCACGCAAAAGCTTCATTTCACTAACCGTACATTCTACGGTTACTCCATCCCGCAGCAATCGAAACTCGTCTGCCATGAATTTGTGGTGTCCGAAGGTATAAACAGCAGGGCTTCCCTTACTTACGCCATTGATTTCAGCACGCCGCAGATTTGCCGAAATTCTGGAAAGCAGTTCCTTCACACGATAGGGTTTTGTCACATAATCATCGGCCCCCAGCTCTAACCCCTGAACAATGTTCACCTCTTCAGAAAGAGCTGTCAGAAAGATGATAGGCAGCGTTTCCCCTCTGTCGCGCAGCCCTCTGCAAAATTCATATCCCGAGCCATCAGGCAGCATGACATCCAACAGGATAAGATTTATGCTTTTATCCTCCTTCAGAATGCTTTCTGCCTGATGCAGCGAGGCAGCCCGCAGCACCTCGTATCCTTCTGCCTGTAACGTATATTCCGTTCCCATGGCAAGGGCAAAATCATCCTCCACAAGTAAAATCTTATAGGTCATTTCTAGTCCTCAACAATCTTTCCGTCAGAAAGCCTGACAATTCTGTCAGCCTCCCTGGCAAGGTCGATATTATGTGTAATCAGAATAAGTGTCTGTTTTAACTGTGTCACGGAGGACTGTAATAATGCCATTACTTCTTCTCCGTTCTTCGTATCCAGCGCACCTGTTGGTTCATCCGCAAGTATCAGTGTAGGGCGGTTGGCCAATGCCCTGGCTATGGCAACACGCTGCTGTTGGCCTCCGGATAATTGATTTGGGAGATTTTTTCTCCGATCTGCAATACCGAGCATCTGCATAATATGCTCAATAAATTCTCTGTCAGGTTTCCGATGATCCAGAAGCACCGGCATAGTGATGTTTTCTTCTACCGTCAGCACCGGGATTAGGTGATAGGCCTGAAATACAAAACCTATCTTCCGACGTCGAAACACAGAAAGCTCTTCATCATTTAAACCGGAAATGTCTCTGCCGTCAACAATTACCTTTCCCTCTGTGGGAACATCCACACCGCCGATAATATGTAATAAAGTTGACTTGCCGGAACCGGAGGCTCCTACAACAGATACAACTTCTCCCTTGTCCACCTTCAGGCTTACATGGCTCAATGCCTCTATTTTTGCTTCATTCTCGCCATAGGTCTTTGTCACATTATCCAGTCTTACTATTTCCATATTATCACGCCTCACAATTCAATGAAATAAAATCTTTTTTCTTTCTATGAAAGTTCTTCTGAGATATCCGGTGGTAAATCCTTGAAATTACGATATACCGAACCGCAGATAATCAAAAAAACAACTGCTGCAGTTACACAATAAGCTCTCCAGGGGAAATGATACTCTACAAAAATCATCAGATTCATAAACCATACGGCAAGCCGGGAAATCCCTGCCCCTAATAACAGCCCCACCGCATTAGCTGTAAGGCCCGTGATAATTCCCTCCAGCAGAACCGTTTTTCTTAATCGCCTTACGGACATGCCAAGGATTCTTAGCTGGGCAAACTCCATATGGCGTGAATATAAATTGCCGGCTGTGACATTCATAATATTCAGTATATTAACACCCACAATGAACAGTGCAAAATAAACAGCAGCCAAAATCACGTTTCTTAGCCGGTCAATATTCTGTACCTCATATACATAATCCAGATTACACCATAACAACTTTTCTCCGGCTTCCTCATCAGATAGGCTGTCCTCTTCATATTTTTCGCAAAACGTCTTTAAGCCGGCATCAGCGTGAATCCCCTTCATATGAAACATTCGGCCCGAAATTTTATCCTTTGTCAGCCCGGTATCCTGAAAATACCTTTCCAGCGGAAGCACGAAATGTACACGATCTGCTATGATTCCATCCAGCACGGTATCCTTGTTTAATATTCCTTCTATAATATAGGTCTTTGTCGCTCCCTGTTCCAACAGTTCCTGATATACTTCATAACAAACCTCAATATATTCTTTCAGTAATTCATTCCCGGAAGTATCCGCTGCTTTTTCATTCATACGCTGTTCCAGCAGTTCATAATAGCTTTGAATATCCACAAAAACAATCTCATCGCCTACCCTGTAATCCGTAACCGTATAATCCGTCATAATATTCCCATATAAATCAGTCCTGACGGAAGGGGAATAGGTATGATTCACCAGCAAAATACCATTCTCACTGAGCTCCAGAGTTCCCTCAGCCAATTCCTTCTTCAGGCTGCGGTAATCCTCTTCCTCATATCCGAATAAAGTAATTTCAGAGCAGCGGACCGCTTGATAAAAACCGGAGATATCCTTTATTTTATTTTCTGACAGTACTTTTGTCTGTTGCTTCTCCAAAAAAGCATAATAGGAATCATTGGCATACTCCTCCGAATAATGCTCCGTTAACTCCCACCGGTTTGCGGTATGTAAAGCTGCCGCATAAACAGGTTTCGACGATGTAATAGCGGTAGATTCTTCCATCTCACTTAGAGTTTCAACTTCCTTCCGTATTTTATCCCATGATATATCCGGTGCGCCTATCAGGGAACCGGCAGCAGTAAAGCCATATATCTGATAATACCCGAAATGCTTTGCGGAATCCGTCAGAAAGGTATTCACACACTGATTTGTCGTAAAGGAAACCATGACCATCGCCACGCCCAGGCCTATTGCCCCCACAGTCTTTCCGAATCTGGAAGGATTTCGCATTAAGCTCTTATATGCATAGCTCCATTCAAATCCCAAAATTTTCTGTATGATTTTTCCTCTTCCGGGCTTAATTCTTTCCTGATTCACCTTTATTCTGATTTGACCGTTAATGGCAGCAACAGGAGTAAACTTATCTACGAGCTTACAGTTTTCCTGCATGACAAAAAATAAGTCCCCCAGAAATACTATCCAGATAAACGGCAGTACAATCGCGTGAAACCCTATCTTAACCTCGAAGGCCCTGGCGGGAATCAGATAGACCAAAAATCCGAGTACTGTTCCCACTGCGATTCCTGACATTTCCAAAAGGAAACCCATGAGATATATCATACTTCGCAGCTGTCCTCTTGTGGCTCCGATGCAACGCAAAATTCCGTAATGCCGCCCCTGCTCCAGTGTCATCAGCTGGATGGAATTTCTGATTATGCCTACGCCCAAAACCCCAAAGACAAACGAAATTAATAAAACCGTAAGCAACATGGTATAGATAAGATTATTATCTTTATCCTGAAAATAATAATCCGCCAGTTTGGAAATTTCGTAATCCACAGAATATTTTCGGCTGATTTCATCTGCATAACGGATTAATCTGTATGGGTTCCGGAAGTTTGCATAGACAATAACTCCGGCAGCTTCCTTTTCCTGCGTTTCCGTGATTTCAACATAAGCGCTTTTCAGACAGGGCTCCGATAGAATTTCTTCTGCTGTTGCTTTGTCCTTGCACAAAAAAGAAGCCTCATAATCGGTCTCCTTTCTTTGTGCATCCCTTTTTGAAATAATATAGCTTACCGCAAAATTCATAATGGTAAAAAGGATCACAACAGAAAGCGCTACTCCCAGCACCGTATATAGGCTTCTCTTTTTGTTATTCATCAGATATTTTATTGCCAGTTGTCTGTATTCAGTCATTGTCCTGCCTCCGGCTTTTACCTTTTCACATGTGAGATACATACAAATGTATTCACAGGATAAGCTTATCACACAAAAATGACAGGTGGGTGACGTCAATACTTACATTTATGTAAGATTAGACGGAGCGGAAAGAAATACCTCCATCTTCCCTTCAAAATGAATACATTTTACTCCGAAGGGAATCAAGAAATGGTCTCCCTTTTTCACTTTATAATTATTTACCCTTCCCTCACCGGAGGTAATGGTAGCCAGTATAAATGGTTCGTCAGATTGATAGCTTGCCTTCCCATTTACTAAGGCCTTGAATACCTTGTAATATTTGCATTCATATAATTTCGTCACTGTATTCTCACAGAAATTGTTTCCGGTATCCAGAATACAGTCTTTCGCAGCTTTGGCAGGAACCGTGATGACATCAAGACTCTTACTGATATGCAGTTGTCTCGGCTTGCCATTGGAAAGCCTGTCATAGTCATAAACCCTATAGGTGAGGTCACTGTTCTGTTGTGTTTCAAGAATCAGAAGCCCTCCCTTGATTGCATGTACCGTTCCGGGATCGATTTGGATAAAGTCACCTTTTTTCACGGGTATTTCCCTGATAAGCTCACTCCACCTTCCCTGTTGTATCATATCTGTCAGTTCCTGTCTTGTACGGGCATTATGACCGATGACCAGGGTTGCATTTTCCTGACAATCCAGCACATACCAGCACTCGGTTTTGCCATAGGAGCCATTTTCATTAATTTTTGCATAGGCATCATCCGGATGTACCTGAATACTCAAATCCTCCCTTGCATCGATAATCTTTACCAACAAAGGGAACCTTTCTGCCTGATAATTGCCAAAAAGCGCAGGCTTCCTGTCCCAAAGCTCTGAAAGCTTCAGACCGGCATATACGCCGTCTCTCACTGTACTCTCGCCGCTTTGATGTGCGGAAATGCCCCAGCATTCCCCCACATCCTTTCCCTCCACAGAATAGCCGAATTCATCACGAAGACGGGTTCCTCCCCAGATATTGTGTGAAAAATAAGGTTTCAGAAACACTATGGATGGATTCTCTTCCTCATTGGAAGCTATCCCATTTCCTGAGCTTGCAATGACGGAGACCAGATAAAAGGGCAGCTTATCCTCCGGATGTGTTTCTGTCAGACGGATTTCTACGGTGTGCTCCTTTTCTTCTCCATGCTCCAAAACCGTATCCAGTACCAGCTTATCTCCCCAGGTCTCCTCAAAATTTGCATCCAATATTATAGGATGTTCCGTATCTTCATCCAAAATAAGCTCTGCTACCGGTGCCGGCAGCTGCATGGTTTTTCTGTACTGCACGCCAATACAGCTCCCCGTTACCTGAAACCTGATAGAGGCACCCTCTTTATCTGCCATCCAGCCATTTTTAAAAATATCCGTGATGCTCTTCTGCTCTGTCCTGTCAGCCTCAAATCCTGCTAATTCCGGTGTACAGTTGTTATTTCTGTAACGTACGGAGTTCTCATAATGATTTTGGGTAATGGGAGAAGGCATTTCCTGCATACCGATATCGGATACCTGCTCATTTTCCACTGCTTCAAGGAACCCCGTGATGACACCGGCAACCAGAGAATGCCCATAGTCATTGGGATGCAGACCGTCCGATGTAAGGTCCTGTCTGTCTATTTTTCCTGCCAGAATCTCAGGATAGATAGTGTCCTGCATACTTACAAAGGGAAGATTATAATGCCTTGCCACCTGCCCGTGTACTCTCTGTGCATTCCTTCCATCAGCATAAAAAATATTATGCACCAGCAGCACCGCAGGCTTCCAGGCTGCGGTGTATATTTTACGAACCAGCCCTTCATAGGTTTCCAGATAATGTTCATTATCCTCGTCATTGACTGAGAATTCCACAATGACAAAATCCGGTCTTCCCGCCAACAAATCACTTTCGACTCTGGCACATCCAAACTGGGAATCGGTTGCTCCGATACCTGCATTAAGGTAAACAAACTCAGCCTTTGGAAAGGTATGGCACCACCATTCATATACACGGTAGGCATAGCACAGTTCGGGTGCTGAAGACAGACATCCCTGCGTAATGGAGCCCCCGATAAATCCGATTGTCAGCTTTTCTCCCTGCTTCGCCCGTTGAAACATATTTTTTAGTCTTTGTGTGTTCATAATTTTGTCCTTTTCCAAATTATATTTCTGACATCCTTAATCCCAGATGTCTCCCAGGGATTCTATAAACCCGGTAAGCTCATCTGCCATCTCCTCCGCCTCGGGAATGCGTATATGTCCCGGCGTACCGCATCCGTTCTTCTGATAAAGAAAACGATGTACTCTCGGGTCAGCCACCTCTTCGCATACAACACTGATAGATCTGTCCCATGCTTCCTCATGGTTTAGAATCGTTGTAGTCAGAATGAAATGAGCCCGGGGATATACCTCCATCAACTTTTCCAGAAAGGCACGATAAGATTTTCTCCAGTGTCTTGAAGCCTCCGAATCTAAATCCTTCTTCATAAAATCCTCCGGGTTATTATCATTTTGACCGAAGGCAAGCACCACCACATGAGGCTTCCACTGCTCAAAATTCCATTGTTTAACCGGGCTGATATCGGGATTGTATTCTATCTTGTCATAAATGGATTCCAGCCCCAGATAATCAGGGCCGTGAAACCATCCGGTCTTGTCCAACAGCGCCGCACCGCCCTGAGAAGTGATATGAAGCTCGGCATTCAGCTTTCTGGCTGTCATCCAGGAATAAGAGTACCAACTGTTGGAATACAGACCATTGTGATTCTCAGGATCACCCTTCCCCGTGAATTCAATCGCTTCCGACACTTCACCACAGGAGACACTGTCACCGAAAACTTCTATTCTCCTGTCTGGTTTTGCTTCCGGGGGCAATACCTTACCTTCGTCAGATATTTCAAAGCCGGCAAACACAACATTATGGCATGCATCCATACGCTTGAACAAAAGAAGTTCATGTTCATCATCGGAAAGATGAATCCCCAGCTCATAGGTATGAAGCCGGCCATCATCCTTCAGAAGGAACTTCCCCTGTACACCATCCAGCAAATATCCCATATAATTCAAATAATAGCTGTGATGATTTTCAAGAAAAGCCTTGATATATCTGCCCTTGAACTTAATCTTTACCCAGGTTCCGGCATATACAAATACCGGAGCCTGGGGAAAATCAAAATCGATTCTTCCGCTAAACTGCAACAATTCATGGTCTGCATCAATTCTTAAACTCATTTTCTCATTCCTTTTCTCTCAGCAGCCTTAGATTCTTCTCTATCAATTTGCATCTCTGGGCAACACATTCAACACTTCTTCCCGGGTCCTGCGGTGTATGGAAAACATAATCTGTCAATCTGTCCAGTGTTGTTGTAGCCACATGCATCCTTGTGTCGGAGGAAGCATAATAGAGAAAGACCTCATTCTTCTCATTTACGATGGCACCGTTTGTAAACACCACGTTAGATACATCGCCCACGCGCTCCTCTCCTCTGGGTCCTATCAGCAATCCCGAGGGTTCGGCTATCACTCTGGAAGGCTCCTCCAGGGCGGTTGCAAAGGCATATATTACATACCGTAAACCGGCTGCGGTATTGCGAACTCCATGGGCAATATGAATCCAGCCCTTATCGGTCTTAATCGGAGTCGCACCGGCACCGTTTTTGGCTTCCGTAATCGTATGATACTTGCGCAGACTGGTCATCCTCTCCTCATCAATGACTGCATGAGTGATATCCTCGCAGAGTCCGAAGCCTATCCCTCCTCCGCTTCCGGTCTCAATAAAATCATCCATAGGTCTGGTATAAAAAGCATATTTCCCGTCTACAAACTCCGGATGAAGCACTACATTTCTCTGCTGAGGTGAACGCAGGGTCACCAGGTTATCCAGCCGCTCCCAATGCTTTAAATCCTTTGTGCGTACAATACCTACAGCGGCAACTGCAGCAGAAAGGTCATTCGCTGATTTATCCTTGCTCTCCGAACAGAATACTCCATATATGTATCCATCCTCATGCTGTGTGAGACGCATATCATAGACATTGGTTTCCTCCGGACAGGTATCTTCCAGCAAAATGGGATAATCCCAGAAGCGGAAGTTGTCAACTCCATTATCACTTTCCGCCACGCCAAAGAAAGATTTTCTGTCATTGCCCTCAATTCTTGCCACAAGATAATACTTTCCATTCAAATAAATGGCACCGGAATTCATAACGGCGTTAATTCCAAGTCTCTCCTGAAAGTAGGGGTTACTTTCCTTGTCCAGGTCATACTTCCATGTTACGGGAATATGTTCTCTCGTCAGCACGGGATATTTATACCTGTCATAAATACCATTATAGAAGCCTGAATCCTTTTCATTCTTTCTGACCAGCAATTTTTCCTGCTTCTCTTGCAGTTCGAAATATTTTTCATGTATCATATTCATTCCTCGCTCCCCTTCCAACACTTACTCTAAGCCCTTCATGAAGCCATTTAAGACCTTGGGAAAAACACACTGATAATGATATCTGTCGAAAAGGCCAAATAATTCGCCCTCTCCCTCAAAACGTGCATTGTCCCACCAGACACAGGGAATTCCGGCTTCTCTTGCTTTTGAAACATAATAGGCTACCCAGGCTGCCCGTTCCTCTTCATTATTCTCTCTGTTCATCGCTCCAAACTCCCCCATAATTACCGGAATTCCTTTGGAAACATACAACTCCTTAAGTTCCTTCATAATGCTGTCAATCATGGCGGTATCGTGATTCCAGGTGGTTCTTCCGGGTAACTGCAAGGCAAATTCATAGGGCTCATAGGCATGTACGGAAACCATCACTCGTTCATCCCTTGGAACAGTCAGCTTTCTAATGCCAACGGTGCAGTTAGCAGCATAACCTGGCACCATCAGAAACCGTTTGGAATTATGACCGCCGGCTTTCCTGACGGTGTCCACAAAGGCTTGATTTGTAGCATTCACTACTGCCCATCCCTCTTCATCCCCACCGTTCCATTCCAGGGGAGTTCCGATTTTCCTGGGTTCATTCTGCCCTTCGAATATTAAATGCTCATCATACTCCTCAAATCTGGAAGCAATCTGATTCCATACTGCCCTCATCTTGGTACAGGCAGCTTCCAGATTATCATAATAAGGATAATTCCAGTCCTCGTGGTGAAGGTTCAGGATGACATAGGCTCCCTTGCGGTATACATAATCAACTACCTGCTGTACTCTGTTCATCCATCTGTCCTCAATATGGAATTCCGGTGATGCTCCGATATGCTTTCTCCACGACACAGGAATCCGAATGAGATTAAAACCGCTTGCAAGGATGGAATCAATCAGCCCTTCCTGAATGACAGGATTCCCCCATGCTGTCTCTGAATTCTCAGGTGCTTCTTCATACTTTATGTCGTCCTTAAAGGCATCCAGCGTGTCTCCGATACTGATACCGGCTCTTATATTTTTCACAAAATCCATTGCTGTACTCATAGCAAACCTCTCCGCTCTTAATGATTCCATAAACACGCACTTATCTGCGGCCGATTTCCGTGTCGGTTTCACAGGTTACACTGTGCTCCTTGATATAGGCTACAATCTCATCCAGCTTTGTAAAAGCAAGACCTACATAGCTGTCTGCACAGCCGTAATAAATTGCAATTTTGCCGGTTTCAGAGTCATGAATGGTAGCACAGGGGAAGGTAACATTAGGCACAAAGCCCCTCTCCTCATACCACTCCTCGGGCGTCAGCAGGAAATTCTCGCAACGATAAAGAACCTTGGAAGGATTGTCCAGATCCAGAATTGCTCCACCAATGGAATATACATATCCGTTACAGGTTCCGCTGACACCGTGGTAGAACAGCAGCCAGCCCTCGTTGGTCTCAATGGGGGCAGCTCCGCCGCCTACCTTTAAGGATTCCCACCACTCATTTCCACGGCTCATCACATGTCTGTGTTTCCCCCAGAACACAAGGTCCGGACTCTCGCTGACAAAAATATCGCCGAAGGGCGTATGCCCTGAATCCGAAGGACGGCTTAATAACACAAAGTTACCATTAATCTTTCTGGGAAAAAGCACTGCATTACGGTTAAAGGGCAGGAAGGGATTTTCAATTCTTGTAAAGTTCTTGAAATCAGTGGTTTTTGCCATACCGATTGCTGCACCATAGAAATCCTGACACCAGATAAGGTAATAGGTATCTTCCACTTTAACAAGCCTGGGATCATAGGCATAAAGAGGCATAAAATCATTACCCTCTTCATCCTTGAAGGGAATCGGCTTTGGATCAAACTCCCAGTGGATGGCATCGTCACTTCTTCCAAGGTAAATATAAGGAATTCCATTGGTCTGCTCTCCCCGGAACACACCTATAAATTTCCCTTCGTATGGCATTACGGCACTGTTGAAAATACGTGCTACACCTTCAATGGGATTTCTGCCGATGATAGGATTTTCCGTATATCTCCATATCGGCGCTCCTTTCAGTCCATAAGGCTTCTCCTGCCAGGGCACATTCTTTACTACGGGTGCAATCATTTTTACTTCGCTCATTTTGTCTCCTCCATTTTTGAATTAAGATATATATTTTTCTTTATCAATATCCTTTAATCAATTTTTTTGCTTACTCAGGTTGTACTCTGATTCCTTTATTGGGTTTCACGCTGTTCTTGATAACCAGCTTTCCGGATACCACATAAGTCTCCGGTTCCGTTGCCTTTCCCCCCAGTCGCTTCAACAGCAAATCCATCGCCTGTCTCGCCATTGCTTTCCGGTCCACCTCATAGGTGGTAATCTCAATATTGCAGATTCCGGGGTATATACAATTGTCAAACCCGGTCACGGACACATCCTCCGGTACCCTGATTCCCTTTTCTGTCAGCTTATGAATCAGCCTGCCTGCCGTCAGGTCACAGTTGCAAAGGAAAGCATCGGGAAGCTTATCGGGAAGCTTAATCATATCCTCTTCAATAAACCCTGTTTCCGGGTTTCTGTCATTCAATAGCCATTCCTTTTTGGGCTCAATTCCATGCTCCAAAAGTGCTTTCACATACCCCAGATACCTGTCCATAATCGGGCCTGAGGCCGAAAGTGTCCCCACATATGCCAGTTCCTGATGTCCCTGGGATATGAGATAATTGGTAATATAATATGCCCCATAATACCCGTCAGACATAACAGAATCAACATCCTGTTCTTCGTCCGAAAAGTCAAGATAAACGCTAGGAATATCTCCAGTCCTCTTTAACCTTTCCAGATACTCTTTACACATTTTACCAATCACCACAAGCCCCTGAATCTTCTTTTCCTTTAGAATTTCAGGCATAATCAGCTTTGTTTCCATATCACTGCTTATGATTTCCAGCATCGCAAAGCTGCCGCTGTCCAGGGCACAGGCACAAAGGTGCTTATACACCTGCCAATAGAAGGATTCATATTTGTCCAGATATCCCTCTTTGATCAGAACACCTATTTGATAGCTTTTTCTGGAAGCTGCTTCCTTTCTTGCCACAGAAGGCTGCTTATAGCCAAGCTCCTTAGCATATTCCCTGATTCTTTCCCGCATTTCTTCGCTGACGCCCTTTTTCCCGGAAAGAGCTTTGGATACCGTGACTGAGCTTACTCCCATTTTTTCGGCAATATCTGCCAGTTTCACCGCTTTTGCCATTTTCTAACCTTCCTCCGCAATAAGATGTATCAGCTTAGACTGAAAATCTCCCCACATATTCTGCACCGGAATACCGGCATGCATCAGGGTGTCCCCGTAATAACTCTTTCCTGTCTCCTCGTCCCTGTATTTTCTGTCAGAAATTAACCCTGTAAGCTTTATCCTTCTACTGTGAAAGTTTGGTTGATTCAGCACCTGCACATAAGTGATCAGTACTTCCCTTTTGTCCTTTGAAATCACCGCATAACAATCATAGAGATGATTCTCGGCATAGGATGCAATACGATAATAATCCCCTTCCCGCACCAGCCTGTTGTACTTATGATACATTGCAGTCTGTAAGGGAATCATATTCCTTTCATCCTCCGAAAGCTTTGTAATATCCAGCTCATATCCGAAGGTTCCCGCAAGGGCCACATTGCCTCTCGTAGAAAAGGGTGTCACTCTTCCCACCGTATGGTTTGGGCATACAGACACATGAGCTCCAATGGAGGAAAGCGGATATAAAAGTGCTGTTCCTTCCTGAATGGAAAGTCTTTCTATGGCGTCTGTATCATCAGAGCACCAGATTTGAGGACTGTAATAGAGCATACCGGGATCAAATCTTGCACCGCCGCCGGAACAGTTCTCCAACAGTAGATTAGGGAACTCCCGAAGGAGTCTTTCCTGCAGTTCATAAACAGCAAGCACATATCTGTGACTGAGTTCTCCCTGATTTTCTCTTCCCAGGTATCCACTGCCGAGATCTGAAAGCTGCCGGTTCATATCCCATTTTACATACTCTATATTGGCACTGTGCAATATCTTCGCCACCGATTCGTACACATACTCCCTGACATCCGGTCTGGTAATGTCAAGTACATACTGATTTCTCGATTTACAGGGCGTTCTTCCCTGTATCCCGATTGCCCAGTCGGGATGTGCCCTGTATAAATCCGAGTCGGGCGAGACCATCTCAGGTTCAAACCAAATACCGAATTTTAAACCAATCTTGTTGACCTCATCCACAAGTACCTTCAGCCCACCGGGCAGTTTCTTCTCATTCACCTGCCAGTCCCCCAGACTGGAGTTGTCATCGTTTCGACAGCCAAACCATCCGTCATCCATCACCAGCATCTCTATGCCGGCTTTCTTCGCTTCTCTTGCTATGGAAAGCAATTTCTCCGTGTCAAAGTCAAAGTAAGTGGCTTCCCAGTTATTAATCAGGATAGGTCTTTCCCTGTCCTTGTAGGGGCTGCGAATCAAATGTCTTCTGTAAAGATCATGAAAGGTTCTGCTCATTCCTCCCAGTCCTTCACAGGAGTAAACCATCACCACCTCCGGTGCAAAAAATTCTTCTCCCGGTCTCACCTCAAACTTGAAGTTCTTGGGATGGATGCCCATCTGAATTCTCAGGCTGTCAAACTGGGTTCTTTCAACCTGAGCCAGGAAATTGCCTGAATACACAAAGTGAAATCCATATACACTACCCGATTCCCGGGTGGCCTTCTCCGATACCAGCGCCAGAAAAGGATGCTCCTGATGGGAGGATTCCCCTCTTACAGAACCTACATTTGCTCTGCCGTATCCGATATCCCTGTAATTCATGTGGCGCTCTCTGGCCCAGGAGCCGTGAAGTGTCAGAAGCCTGTAATCCTCCTGATCCATATCCAGGCTTGCAGAAGCCAGTTTTGTCAGGAAAAAGGATTTGTCCGAAAGATTCCTGACCGACAGGCTCCTTGTAACTGCATCTGTGTCACCAAATACCGTATAGCGGAGAGTGACCGCCAGACCCAGACATCGATCCAGCGCGTCAATTTCAAGAGTCATACATTCCTCTTCACTGCCAAAGGTGGCAGGCAGTCCCGGCAATCCCGGCTTCCCATGATAAATTCTGTGTCCCTGATAAAACAGACTGACTGCATTATGTCCGTCGGCATCCTCAATTTCAATGGCACTTTCTCTGTAGTCACCTGTGTTGCTTCCCGGAAACTCCATAGGAAAAGTATCCAGAAAAGAGCTTCTGTCTCTGTCATTCACAGAGGGCATATAGGGCGGTTCTTCCGTTCTTGCCAGATAGGTAACATCTATATCACTGATAAAAGAGCCATAGTACAAATGACCGAGAAATCCTTCTTCATCCACAATCCCTATAATATAACTGGTTTTTAACGTATCCAGCTTAAAAACCCTCTTTTCCTCGTCAAATTTAATCTGCATTTTAGCCTCCCTTCCCAGGAACTGACGGTATCACATAACAGAAATATTTCTTTTGAAATCTGATGGTTTTATTTTAAAGTACCTGTACAAAAAAATAAATAGTAAAAAGTCACAAAATTAATTTTTTAATTTATTTATATTATCTTTTATTAGCTATTTTTAGCCTTTCAGAAAACTTCTGTTCAAAAAAGACCCCGGTTAAGTACGCCGGGGTCTCATGAATTATTTTTTCTCTGCTATTTCTGTCTGGTTCTTATAGATACATCCTGAGGGTATCACTCCTCTCACCATGGAGGTGGGATAAATATTGGTGTTCTGTCCGACGACTGTACCCGGATTCAACACACTGTTGCACCCTACTTCCACGTTATCTCCGAGTATTGCTCCCATCTTTTTTAAGCCTGTTTCAATACTGCAGTTCTTCCCCTTCACGACTACAAGCGTCTTGTCGCTCTTTACGTTGGAAGTGATGGAGCCCGCCCCCATATGGGATTTATAGCCCAGAATACTGTCGCCTACATAATTGTAATGTGGAACCTGTACCCTGTTAAAGAGTATCACATTTTTTAGTTCTGTGGAATTGCCTACCACAGCACTCTTTCCCACAATAACATTTCCCCTGACAAAAGCACAGTGTCTTATTTCTGCTTCCTCATCAATAATCAGCGGACCATTCAGGCAGGCCGTAGGGGCCACACTGGCACTCTTTGCAATCCAGATATTCTCTCCCTTTTCCTCATAGATTTCTTTCGGAAGCCTCTTTCCCAGTTCAAGGATAAAATCATGAATTCTGGGCAACACCTCCCAGGGATAAGTCAAATTTTTAAAAATATCAGCCGAAATCGTCTCTTTCAGGTCAAATAATTCTGCGATTGTAATCTGTTCCATTTTACAAATACCTTTCTTATTTTTTCTTGTAGTTTGCTGCTGCAGCATCAAACTGACTGTATAATATACGCTGATTATTCAGTTGCTTTACAAACTCAGTCCTTCTTCCCACAAAGCCGGCCAGTTTGGTCATATACTCATCAGACGTAATGCGGCCCTCCGCAACCATTGTAAGACCTTTTTCCCAGCTTGCGGTCAGCGCCGGATCCAGCAGTGCCTTAATGGAGCTGCCAACAACATCATAAATCATTTCTCCCATCAGAGTAGGAGTCAGCACCTGGGTTTTCTTGTTCAAAGACAGATACTCTATGTTTACAAGCTTTTTCAGAATTTCAGCCCTGGTTGCACTTGTGCCGATTCCGCTGCCTTTTATCTGTGCCCGCAGTTCTTCATCCTCGATAAACTGACCGGCATTTTCCATGGTCAGGATGATGCTTCCTGATGTATAACGCTTTGGCGGTGAAGTTTCCCCTTCCTTAATCTCGTAGCCGTCGCTCTCCAACAGGTCCCCCTTTTTCAGCGCCATCAGAAGATCTCTAAAGTCTTTATCACACTTTAACTCTGTCTCTTCCTCCTCTTCCTTACGGGTTTCTGCCGTATCATCCGGTTTTTCCTCCCCGTTGTCAGCCCCTTCCTTCGCCGTCATTTTTTTGTTTTCGCTGTCCTTTTTGAACACAAAAGCCACTTTTAAATAGCCTTCTTCTTCCAGTACCTTAAAGTTTGCAAAGAATTTTTCCTCACCCACACCGACACAGAGTGTAAACTTCCGATATACTGCCGGTGGATAGAATATGCTCAAAAACCTTCGGACAATCAGGTCATAGACCCTCAGGGAAAGAGCGGAAAGACCTTTCAGATTCGCCATTCCCTGTCCGGTAGGAATTACGGCATAGTGGTCCGTAATCTGTTTGTCATTGACATATCTGGTCTTTGCAATACCCTTGTAGCTTCCTTTTTGAAGAATTTCGTCTGCATATGCTGTCACAGGTCCGTAAAGCTTTAAACCCTGAATATTTTTGTATATTTCCTTTGCCACCGCAGTAGACAACACTCTGGCATCCGTTCTTGGATAGGTCACCAGTTTTTTCTCATACAGCTCCTGAATAATTCCCAGAGTCTGGTCAGGACTGATTTTAAAATACCTGGAACAGTCATTTTGCAGTTCTGCCAGATTATAAAGCAACGGCGGATTTTTGTTTTCTTTTTTCCGTTCAATGCTTTCTACCACGGATTTTTCAGCAGTTCCCGTCAGCTTTGAAATCAGTTCTTCCGCATCTTTTCGCTCTTTAAAGCCGTTTTCCCTGTACAACATCGGCGAAAGATACAAAGGTGTACCTTCCACGGCTCTCCATTCACCGGGAAACCGTTTCCCCTGTAACATGAAAAATCCAATCACCCTGTAAAAAGGCGTTTTCACAAAGGAACGTATCTCTCTTTCCCTGCTGACAATAATTCCCAGGACGCAGGTCATGACTCGTCCCACAGAAATCACAGCCTTGTCACGTTTCAGATAGTCCTTTACATTTCTGCCGTATTTTAAGGTCAAAGCTCTGGAAAAATTAATACCCATGAGATAGTCTTCCTTGGCTCTCAGATAGGCAGCAGCGCTCAGATTGTCATATTCCTTTAAATCCTTGGCCTCTCTTATCCCCCGCAGGATTTCCTCCTCAGTCTGTGAATCAATCCAGACTCTTCTTCGCTCCTTGCCTGTGACACCGGACATCTGCTCCACCAATCTGTATATGTATTCTCCCTCCCGTCCCGAGTCGGTACATACATAAATGGTTGTCACATCCGGCCTCTGCATCAGCGAAGATACAATTTGGTATTGTTTTTTGGAGCTTTCAATAATTTCGTATTTAAATTCCTGAGGTATAAAAGGGATGGTGTCAAAGCTCCATCTTTTATATTTCTCGTCATATGCCTCCGGATAACTCATTGTCACAAGATGTCCCACGCACCAGGTCACCACGGCGTTTTCTGATTCAAGATATCCGTCTCTTGAAGCAGCATTTATTTTCAGTGCATTTGCAAATTCTTTTGCAACGCTTGGCTTTTCTGCTATAAATAAACTCTTACCCACTTACTACCGTCCTTTATTTCTTTGGATTTCACAGAGCCTTATCAGGCCCCGGTCTGATTTCTGAAATAAGGCTTCATCAAAACCTTTCTCTGAATATAGTCTGATGTCATTGCTCTCAAGCCTTGCTTCTTTCATGGAACAAAACAACCGTTCCAGATCGCGATATTCCATTTTTTTGGAAAAGCTGCAGCATGCAAGACCTATGCCGCCTCTGCCGTCTGACGCCACGATATCAATCACTCCGGTCTTTCCCAACCATTCACTAACAATTCTGTAATCACGCCCCATCTCCTCGCCGCAAATGCTTCGGTAAGCCTCCTCCGCAAAGTTATCCAGGGAAGCACCTATATATTTGTCATAAAACTCTTCCGGCTCCAGAATCTCCAGCATACTTTTGTTGGGAAAAAGATAACGAAAATAGAATCTTACATAAGCATTTGCGATTCGATAAATCCCCTTTTTTGCATTATCTCTGCCGGCGGTATCAAAGGAGAATACCTTTTCTACCAGATCCATCTCCATCAGGTTTTTCAAATACACACTTATTTTTGCCCTGGAGAAGGAGGTATGCCGATGAATATCATTGAGCTTATTACAATCTCCGGCCATTGCCATGAGAATCGTATTATAAACCCCCGGCTCTCTTAACTGCTGTTCAAGCAAGCCTTCCATCTCTTCGTAAAGCCGACTGTTCTTGTCCAATAGATGATGAATGATATTTTCTTTGACTGATAAAGAGGTATCAAAGCTGTTCCAGCGCCCCGGTGTACCTCCCAACACAGCATATCCTCTGATACAATCCTCCGTGGAATACCCGGGATATAGATTTCTGATATCCTGAAATTTTAATTCTCTTATTTTCAGGAAACTGTCTATGGAAGCCGCAGCCCCCTTTAGTCTGCTGACCAGATGGTTTTCTACCCACCCCGAGGCTGAAGTACACAGCAGAAACATCACCGGATTGCTTTCCTTTTGCTTGCTTTTAAACTCTGCCAGGCAGTCAAAGAAGCAGGTGTCCGTCTTTAGCATATGATGAAATTCGTCGATTATGAGAATCTTTTTTTCTGCTTCCACTTTGCTCAGGGAAAGTGCAATCAATTCACGATAATCCGGATATTCCGATATCTCAGGGTTATGTTCGGAAAGCTCAGCTCTCCACTGGCAGCATTGCTCCCTGTCAGAGCATGCTCTCGCCAGATAATATGACCATTTCTTTTTTTTGCAGAATTCAAGAAGAAGGCTGGTTTTGCCAACTCCTTTGCCGCCATAGACGACAACGATATGGCTTCCCGCCTTCTCATAATACTGTTCAAGAAACCCCAGTTCCTTATCTCTTCCGATAAACTGTTTCACAAATCATCCTTTCCTACTGCTTTGCCTCTGCCAGAACAGCCTCCATTTCGTCAGGAAGTAAAGGTTTCCCGAATAAATATCCCTGAATGACATCGCATCCCACGGAATACAGATAATTATACTGCTGTTCCTCCTCAACTCCCTCGGCAATAGACTCAAATCCCAAGGTCTTTACCATATTAACAATAGATTCCGTAATCACTCTGGTGGCAGAATCGCTGAGAACCGTATCAATAAAGGATTTATCAATCTTAAGGGAATCGATGGGCAGTTGTTTCAAATAAGATAAGGAGGAAAAGCCCGTTCCAAAATCGTCCAACGCAATACGAATTCCGTAATCGCGTAATACCTTCAGCTTTTTTGAAACCTCAACGAAATCATCAATCAGTACACCTTCTGTAATTTCAAGTTCAATCTCATTGGGCTTTACATTATATTTGTTCAATACTTCCACAATCGAATCTGCAAAATCATCTTTTTTATACTGAAGTGCCGATATATTAATCGACATGATAAAAGGAAAGCCAAACTGGCTGCGCCATGTGGCATATTGCCTTATGCTCTCTTCCACCACCCACTGTCCTATGGGGATGATGCTTCCGTTCTTTTCAGCCACCGGGATAAAGACATTTGGACTAATGAACTGGGCAGATTCATCTTTCCAGCGAATCAATGCCTCTACCCCCCGCAGCCTTCGATTTCCCGAAAAATACTGCGGTTGATAACACATAAAAAAGGTTTTATTTTCAACGGCTTTTTTGAGTTTATCCTCCAGCTCGATAGAATGCAGAAAATCGTCCAGCATGGGCGGCTGAAAATACTGAAGCATGTTCTTGCCCTGCTTCTTGCACTTATAAACCACAATCTCTGCACAATTTATCAGTTCAAGTGCAGTCATCGCCGCCTCAGGATATTCAGCCACTCCGATACTTACTGTTATCTTTATGCTCTGACCGGTGCTTATTCGGAAGGGCTCCTTTAGTCTTTGAATAATTTCTTTGTAGACATTGTCAACACTTTTACTGCCAACAGGCTCATATATTGCAAGACAGAAAACATCACTGTGCAGATGACAGGTAATAATATCGTCTCCCCCAATACTTTTCAGGAAAAAGCCAAACTGCTGTACCAGCTCATCTCCAACGATGATACCCATGCCATCATTCACCTTGCGGAATTCATCAATATCGATTGTCATAACACTGACAATACTATGTGATTCAGCTGCACGATTCACATATTCGCTCAACAGACGCACAAAATAATTGCGGTTATATAAGCCTGTAAGATTATCGTAATAAGCCATAAAAGTCAATTCTTCACTTTGAGTCTTGACCTTTGTGATATTTTTGATATAGATAATCTTTTCTGTCGGCTTCCCCTTCTGGTCATAGGAAACCAGAGTTCTGAAACCAATCCAGCATAATTTATCCTTCATCTTACATTCGGCCGCGCCGGAATTTTTATTGACCTTTTCCGGAAAAAGAGCATCCCTGAGAGGTAGCTGGTATGCTTCATCAATATAATCCATAATCCCGGATATATCCTTGATTTCATGCACCTGGAAATTGAAATATTCATTCCAATTTCCCATAGTCTCCACATGGTCCTTCTCAAAAGAATAATACAGAAATACACCCTCTGTTGCCTGAAAGGCCATAGCATGCATTCTTTCTTTTTCCGTGAGCTTCTGGTTCATCGCCTTCAGTAAATCCACCTGATATTGAAGTTCATTCATGTAGTAATTTCTCCTTCAGTGGGGTATCAGAAAATCACTCCGCGTTCTTAGGTGTAATATATCCTTGTGCCTTCAAAAGCTCCGCGCACAGAACTGCACCTCCGGCAGCTCCTCTTACGGTATTATGAGAGAGTCCTACAAATTTGTAATCGTAAACGGTATCCTCACGCAGACGTCCGACGCTGATACCCATGCCGTTTTCATAGTTTACATCAAGGGATATCTGCGGTCTGTTGTCATCCTCCAGATATTGAATGAAATTCTTAGGTGCGCTGGGCAGATTCAATTTCTGGGGCTCTCCGGAAAACTCACGAAGCTTCTGAATCAACTGTTCCTTTGTAGGCTTTTTTGCAAATTTAACAAATACGGCAGCAGTATGACCGTTCAGTACAGGCACACGGATGCACTGACAGGTGATGACGGGAGAGGTTGCAGGTACAATCACGCCATCCTTAATCTCGCCCCAGATTCTCAAGGGCTCCTTCTCACTCTTCTCCTCTTCTCCGCCGATATAAGGAATAATGTTTCCAACCATTTCCGGCCAGTCCTTGAAGGTTTTTCCTGCTCCGGAAATTGCCTGATATGTGGTCGCAACTACCTCTACAGGCTCAAATTCCTTCCATGCTGTGAGCACAGGTGCATAGCTCTGGATGGAGCAGTTAGGTTTTACCGCAACAAAGCCTCTTTTGGTGCCCAGACGCTTCTTCTGGAAATCTATTACCTTCATATGCTCGGGATTAATCTCAGGTACAACCATAGGAACATCCGGAGTCCAGCGATGAGCACTGTTGTTGGAAACCACGGGAGTCTCTGTCTTGGCATAATCCTCCTCAATCTTCTTGATTTCTTCCTTGGTCATATCTACGGCACTGAAAACAAAGTCCACCTGAGAAGCAACCTTCTCCACTTCATTTACATTCATAACAACGATATTCTTTACTGCCTCGGGCATAGGCGTATCCATCTTCCATCTGTCACCTACGGCATCTTCATAAGTCTTTCCTGCGGAGCGGGGACTTGCCGCAATTGTTGTCACCTCAAACCATGGGTGGTTTTCTAACAGAGAAATGAACCTCTGTCCAACCATTCCCGTTCCTCCCAAAATACCAACCTTCAACTTGTTACTCATCATAATCTCCTCCATATTTCATAATGTATTTCCTGTTCACATACATGACAGTTTCATTTTTTCGGTTCTGCCCTGACCTGAACTGTAATCTTCCGGATTAGCTTTCACTTTCTAAATATGCTCTGCAGTTTTCTATAGTTCCTCGCATTACTTCAGGCCCGGGACCTCCCGTGGTCAGCCGCTTCTCCACACAGGTCTTTAAGGATACGGCATCAAAGATATCTTCTTCAAATTTATCACTGATTTCCTGCAGTTCTTTCAGGGAAAGTGCATCAATGGAAGTGTTCTTTCCGATGCAATAGAGCACAAGCCTTCCAATGATACTGTGGGCATCGCGGAAGGGAACCCCCTTTCCTACCAGATAATCTGCCGCATCGGTTGCATTTGTAAATCCATTCATGGCACTGTCTGCCATTCTCTCTGAATTGAATTTCATGGTCTTCAGCATGCCGGTAAAGAGCGTGAGACAATCCTTCACGGTGTCAATGGAGTCAAAAGCCATCTCTTTATCTTCCTGCATATCTTTATTGTAGGCCAGGGGAAGGCCCTTCATGGTGGTGAGCAGTGACATAAGCGCACCGTAAACCCTGCCGGTCTTTCCTCTCACAAGCTCTGCAATGTCCGGATTTTTCTTCTGTGGCATGATACTGCTTCCCGTCGAGTACGCGTCATCCAGCTCCACAAACCGGTATTCATTGCTGTTCCATATAATTATTTCCTCGCTGAAACGGCTCAAATGCATCATGATAGTAGACAATGCCGCAAGGAATTCTATGAGATAATCACGATCCGATACAGAATCCATGCTGTTTGCAGTAGGTCCGTAGAATCCAAGGAGTTCTGCAGTGTAATCCCTGTCCAGCGGATAAGTGGTTCCTGCCAGTGCACCTGCACCCAGAGGACAATAATTCATTCTTTCATAAATGTCATGCATTCTCAGCCTGTCCCGCTTAAACATTTCAAAATAAGCTCCAAAATGGTGTGCCAGGGTAACAGGCTGAGCTTTCTGAAGATGCGTAAATCCCGGCATATAGGTCTCAAGATTCTTCTCCATGACCGAAAGAATTACATTCAGAAGCTCTTTTAACAAACCATCTGTATTCTGCACCTGCATTCTTGTGTAGAGGCGCATGTCCAATGCCACCTGGTCATTGCGGCTTCTTCCTGTATGTAATTTCTTGCCGGCATCACCGATTCTCTGTATCAGGTTTGCCTCAACAAAGCTGTGAATATCTTCATATTTCTTTTCATCAATCCGCAGGCTTCCGGATTTCACCTCCTGCAAAATTTCTTTCAGTCCGCAAAGAATAGCTTCCTTTTCCTCACTGCTGATTATCCCTTGCTTCGCAAGCATTGTTGCATGTGCAATGCTTCCCTCTATATCCTGGTCTATGAGTCTTTTGTCAAATCCGATGGATGCGTTAAAATCATAAACCAGCTGATCCGTCTCCTTTGTGAAACGGCCGCCCCAAAGCTGAGCCATATGCAATCTTCCCTTCTGACAGATAATTAAACTTAAATTTGATAATACCATAAATATGAAGGTTATGCAAGGCAAGTATCTATTATTTTAAGGTACATTATTTTGAGGCATACCCGGTAACTTCTTTTTGTCCCGAAACATATCTTAAGGAAAAAGGAAATGGTATGGCATCTATGCAAAATATACTGGAGTTGAAAAACATTGGTTACTCCTACCATAGCCTGCACGGTGAGACAAAAGCCTTAAGCGATATTTCCTTCGGCGTCCGGGAGGGAGAGTTCATTGCCATAGTCGGGCCCAGTGGTTGCGGAAAATCAACACTTTTATCCATAATCGCAGGCCTGATTCCTCCGGAGCAGGGAACAATTCTGGTAAACAATCCGGACGGGAGCCTGCTTTATCCCCGTATTGGCTATATGCTTCAGAAGGACCATCTCTTTGAATGGCGAAGTGTTTACAGGAACGTGATACTAGGTTTGGAGCTTCATCATATGATGACACCGGAAAAGCTGGAGAATGTTGACAGGCTTCTTAAAGAATACGGGCTGGATAAATTCCGGGATAAACGTCCCAGCGAGCTTTCCGGCGGAATGAAACAACGGGCTGCCCTCATCCGTACTCTTGCACTGGAACCTCAGCTGCTTCTTCTGGATGAACCCTTCAGTGCCCTGGACTATCAGACCAGACTTATGGTTTCGGCAGATATCTGTCGTCTCATCAGAGCTGCCGGGAAAACAATGATTATCATCACCCACGACCTTTCGGAAGCCATCAGTCTGGCAGACAGAGTTATTATACTTTCCGGACGTCCTGCAGTAGTCAAAAAGGAAATGCCCATTAAGCTGACACTTCAGGATGATTCCCCTCTTGCGGCCAGAAATGCTCCGGAGTTTCAGCAGCTATTTAACAAATTATGGGAGGAACTGACCTATGGCGAACAGGAACAAAAATGAATTAACCATGCAGGAACAATTTATGAAGGCACACAAGCGCCATCACCATCTCATATCCTTCTGGCGAATAGCTGTGTTTTTTTTATTTCTCGCAATCTGGGAAATCTCCGCTTCCCTTGGATGGATTGACAGTTTTTTCTTTTCCAGTCCAAGCAGGGTTGTTCTGTGTCTGTCTGATCAGTTTCGGAATAATCACTTGCCCGCCCAGATTGGCGTCACACTTTTTGAAACAATAGTCAGTTTTTTACTTGTCCTGATTATCAGTATACTCATTTCAACCCTTCTCTGGTATTCCAGCAAGCTTTCGGAGATTACCGAGCCTTATCTTGTCATTTTAAACAGCCTGCCCAAATCTGCTCTGGCTCCTCTTTTTATCGTATGGCTTGGCACCGGTACAACGACAATCATCGTGGCAGGAATCTCTGTAGCAGTCTTTGGCTCCTGTATCAGTCTTTTTGCAGGCTTTCAACAGGTGGATCCGGAAAAAATCACTTTAATCTACACCCTGGGAGGCAAAAAAAGAGACGCCTTTCTTAAGGTGGTGCTTCCCGGGTCGCTGCCGATTCTCCTCAGTACTGCTAAGGTCAATATCGGTCTTGCGCTTGTGGGAGTGATCATCGGGGAATTCCTTGCTGCAAGAAGAGGCCTGGGATACCTCATTATCTACGGCTCACAGGTTTTCCGACTGGACATGGTAATCACAAGCATCATCATTCTCTGTGTAATTGCCTTATTATTCTACCAGTCCATTCAGTTACTGGAGCATAAAATCAAAAAGAGATTCAAAATGTAAAAAAAAGGCCCCTAAGCAAACGCTTAAAGGCCTTACATAGAAAGCTCCCGACCGGATTCGAACCGGTGACCTACGCATTACGAGTGCGTCGCTCTACCTACTGAGCCACGGAAGCATCAGCCGCTTTTCAACGGCTATAAGTATTATATCTGTTCTCCTGTATTTTTTCAACTATAAATTTTGTTATTTTTCCATAAAACAGAAACA
The DNA here is from genome assembly GCA_051880315.1 of Acetatifactor sp. Classification (GTDB taxonomy): domain Bacteria; phylum Bacillota; class Clostridia; order Lachnospirales; family Lachnospiraceae; genus Acetatifactor. The sequence goes on along the minus strand of JBJENR010000149.1, from coordinate 7,529 downwards.
ATTCTGTATGGAATGGGTAAAATACTATTGATCCAAATGCACATCCATCTGATTATACGGAATCTCAATACCAGCATGGTCCAGAGCCGCTTTGCAATTCTCGGTGATTCGCCATTTTCCGGGCCAAAAATCCTCCTGCTTAAACCAGCAGCGCACCCCAAGCTTTACCGCGGAATCTCCCAGTTCGTCCACAAATACCTGCTTATCCCTGTCCTGGAGTACTTTATCATCCTTCTCAAGAACATCCAGTAGAATTTCCTTTGCAGTTTTCAAATCTGCCTTGTAGGACACACCGACGGAGATATCCATTCTTCGCTCCTTCTGAGCGGTAACATTGGTCAGACTGTGATTAGCCAGAGTGCCGTTGGGAAGAACTACAGTTTTATTGTCTACCGTCAGGAGCTTTGTGTAAAAAATCTGAATTTCCGTGACAGTTCCCTCTTTACCGGTAGCACTTTCCTGGATGTAGTCTCCCACCTTAAAAGGCTTCAGCATCAAAATCAGAACACCGCCTGCAAGATTTGACAGGCTGCCCTGAATAGCCAGACCGATTGCAACACCGGCAGAACCAACCAGGGCTACGATACTTGCGGCATCCACACCAAAGGAAGAAGCCAGCATCAATATCAGGATTACATAAAGTGCTGCCTTGATAAAGGAATCTACAAACTGCACAGCACCCAGTTCGGCGCCCGCCCTGGTCATAGACTTTTTCACTATCTTTCGAATCAGCTTGATTAATTGCAATCCAACAAAGAAAAATACAATCGCCAGCACCACACGTATTCCAAGATGCATGGCCTTCTCCGGCAGACTGTTTATAAAGCTTTTGATAACGCCGGGGTTTAATATTTCTTCCACCATATCATCTGTCAACAAACAAAAATTATTCATCTTCTCTACTCTCTTCTTTTCTGCTTTTGTTTTACTTTTACTGTTTTACTTTTTCTGTTTTACTTTGTTTCTCTGTTTTTTCCACTCTTTTACCTGCATTTTTGCCATTGTCAGCCTTACGGTCGTGCTTCATGGAAAGTTTTTTCTCTTCCTCCTGCAGTCTCTTCTGTTCCAGGGCCAGCTTCTGCTGTTCCTTTTTCAGCAGCTCCTGTTCTTTTTTCAGTCTTTCCTGTTCCATCGCAACCTTTTGCTGTTCTTCCTTTACCATTTCTTCCCTGGTGAGCGGAATATACCTGAGAATACTTAAGGAGAGAGCAGCAAGTTTTACAGTGATTGAGTTTTCTCTGGTATCCCACTCTATGGGCCTGGAGCGTTTTACCCTGATGTTCACCTCACCGGAGCCACCGTACTCCCGGCTGTCTGAATTAAATATCTCCTTATATTTTCCGTTCAGCGGTACCCCTGTAGTCAAATCCATTGCAACACCGGAAAAATTGGCAGCGACTACAAGAATTTCATCCGCCTTTTCCCCTTTTCTAGCAAAGGTAATATAGCTCTCGTTAGCGGATATATGATTAATCCACTCAAAACCGCGCACCTCATCATCCAGCACATGTAATTCGGGACATTCTCTGTACAGTCTGTTCAAATCTTTCACCAGCTTAGCAATTCCCTTATGCTCCGGCACCTCTGACAGTTCCCACTCTACCTGCCTCTTTTCATTCCACTCATCAAATTCTCCCAGTTCCTGTCCCATGAACAGCAGCTTCTTGCCCGGATGGGTCATCATATAAGCGTAGGAAAGTCTCAGGCCTGCAAATTTTTGCTGCCTGTCTCCCGGCATCTTTCCAATTAAGGTAGCCTTGCCATGTACCACCTCATCATGGGAAAAAGGAAGCATATACTTTTCGCTGTACTGATAAATCATGCTGAAAGTCAGTTCTCCGTGATGATAGCTTCTGAAATAAGGATCATTACGAATGTAGTTCAGATAGTCATTCATAAAGCCCATATTCCATTTCAGGTCAAAGCCAAGTCCGCCGTCATTCAAATCCCCGGTGATTTTCGGGAACGCAGTACTCTCTTCAGCTATGGTAAGTACGCCGGGATTGCGCTTTTTCATAATGGAGTTCAGGTGTTTCATCATCTCAATGGCTTCCAGATTCTCATGACCCCCATAAATATTCGCAACCCATTCTCCATTCTGTTTCCCGTAATCCAGGTAAAGCATGCTTGCCACTGCATCCATACGGATACCGTCAACATGGTATTTTTCCACCCAGAAAAGAGCATTTGCAATAAGATAGTTGGAAACCTCAGGCCTTCCGTAATTATATATCAGAGTTCCCCAATGGGGGTGAAAGCTCTGCCTTGGATCCCTGTGCTCATAAAGACAGGTGCCGTCAAAATTGGAAAGCCCATAGACATCTCTTGGAAAATGTGCCGGAACCCAGTCAAGGATGACACCGATGCCCGCCTTGTGGAGCGCATTGACAAAATACATAAAATCCTGAGGTGTCCCATATCTGGCTGTGGGAGCATAATATCCGATAACCTGATATCCCCATGATTCATCCAGTGGATGTTCCATTATGGGCATCAATTCCACATGGGTAAATCCCATCTCCTTAAGATAAGGAATCAGCTTATCTGCAATATCCCTATAGTTGGCAAACTCTTTCCCTTCTTTCGCTTCAAGAAAGGAGCCCAGGTACATCTCGTACACGCTGACGGCAGCCGTCTCACCCTGATAACTCTTCCTCTCTTTTAAAAATTTTCCGTCCTCCCAGGTAAACTCAGATAAATCCGTGATTACAGAGGCAGTTTCCGGTCTCAGCTGGGCAGCATTACCGTAAGGGTCTGACTTCAGATAGGTAACTCCCCCCTTCAGCTTCAACTCGAATTTATAGTTATCGCCCCTCTTTGCTCCGGGAACAAAAAGCTCAAAAATACCGGAGTCCCAAAGTCGTCTCATCTGATGAATTCTGCCGTCCCAGCCGTTAAAGTCGCCTACCACGCTGATTCTCAAGGCACCCGGTGCCCAGACCGCAAAGTAAGTACCTTCCGTATTGTCTATAGTCATGGGATGTGCCCCGAGCTTTTCATAGATAGTGTAATGTATTCCGTTTTTGAACTTTTCTGTATCTGCCTTGGTAATCAACGGCTCAAAGCGATAGGGATCCCCCCATTCTGTTCTGATTCCGTTCTTGTCCTCCAGAACATAATGGTAGTCTGATAAATTTTTCTCCGAAGCAGGAATCAGAACCGCAAAAAAGCCGTCATCATCTGCCAATTCCATAGGGTATGCATTACCTTTGTCCCCTGTTACCAGTTGTACTCTCTCAGCATTGGGAAAATATGCCTGAACCAGAGTCTGGGTTCCCACCTTATGGGGACCCAGAATTTCATGGGGATTTTCAGCTTCAGAATAGATAATTTCTTCGATTTTGGGCCAATTCATCAGCTTATACAATTTCTTGTTCATATACAGCCTCCATACTGTAAAATTTTGTATATTCTTAGTGTTAATATCAATATTCTATGTCAAGTCGTGTAGAAACAGTCCGCTGCGTAACTTAGGCTCAAACCAGGTAGATTTCGGTGGCATCAGTTTTCCGGCATCCGCCACACAAAAAAGCTCTCCGATGGATGTAGGATACATGGAAAATGCAACCTTCATATCCGTATGTACTCTTCTTTCCAACTCCTGCAATCCTCTGATTCCTCCCACAAAATCAATTCTGCTGTCCGTTTTGGGATCGCTGATGCCCAGAATCGGATTTAATAAATAGTCCTGCAGAAGAGAGACATCCAGTCCCTTCACTACATCTGTCGACTTAATTCCATCCCGTGCCTCCAGAAGGTACCACCAGTTCTCCAAATACATGCCAAAGCATCCCTTGCGCTCCGGCCTGCAGGGGCCCTGGGCTAATTCTGTCACCCGGAAATTTTCAGAAACCTTTTCCAAAAATTCCTTTACGGACAGCCCGTTTAAGTCCTTTACCACTCTGTTGTAATCCAGAATTTTCAGCTCCCTGTCCTGAAACAATACTGAGAGAAAAAAGTTGAATTCCTCCTCTCCGGTGTAGTCCGGATGTTCTTCCCTGCGTTTCAGTCCAACCTTTACCGCAGACGCACAGCGATGATGGCCGTCTGCGATATAGACGGCAGAAATACGTGAAAATGCCTCATAAATCTGCTCGACTTTATCCTTTTCATCGACAATCCACACTCTATGGGTGATATCATCCTCAGACACAAAATCATAGATTGGTTCCTTCTTCTGAACCTCACGGATGATTCTCTCCAGTTCCTCATCATAGCGGTAAGTCAGGAAAATAGGCCCTGTCTGCATATTACATACATCCACATGACGGATGCGGTCCTGTTCCTTGTCTGCTCTGGTATTCTCATGCTTCTTAATCACATTTTTTCTATAATCATCAATTGAAGCGCAGGCTACAATTCCCGTCTGGCTTCTTCCGTCCATTACCTGTTCATAGAGATAATAACAGGGCTTTTCATCGTGCACAAAACGACCTTCGTCAATCCATTTCCTCAGAAGGTCGGCTGCATGCCGGTATACCTGTGGTGCATAGGTGTCTACGCTGTCATCAAATGCTGTCTCTGCCCTGTCAATGGCAAGGAAGGATTCCGGATTTCTCTTAACCTCCTCCACAGCTTCCTTACGGTTGTATACATCATAGGGAAGCGCCGCAATTCTGCTCTCCAGCCCCGGTGCAGGGCGGTATGCTGCAAAAGGTCTAATCTCTGCCATAATAAACTCTCCTTTAAAACACTCTATACAGAACAAAAATATAGTGCTAGAATATAACTGTCAATAAACTGACACATATAAGAAAGTATACCACATAATCATGACATTGAACAGAAAGGATTTGAAAAATCATGACAGATGAAAATAGAGCTCTTTTAGCCAGAATCAATTCCTACGCAGAAGATGTTTTGGGCGAAATTGACCCCCAAAAGGTACAGGTATCCAGACAGCTTGAGCAATTAAAGCCCATTATGGAAGAAATTGCCAAGGAAAAAGGAATCAGCTTAACGGATATGTTCATTCTCTATATGGATCTGCAGAGCGAAGCCTCATGTGAAAGCAACAACAAATTAAAGGAAAGCCTTCAGGATTTGAATGACGGCTCCGACGGCGGAATGCCGCTGCTTTTTGTCTAATCCAGCAAAAAAGGCGTCCCGTCGGACGCCTTTAAATCATTACTATCAGGATTATTCTATTTTTTCTACAGTAAAGCCCATATCTTCAAGCAGATTGTCAACACCATTATCACCGGAATAATGAGCGGCACCAACCATAAACAGGCAGTTTTTACCTTCTTTGATATATTCGGATGCCTTTTGAGCCATATGCTGATTGCGTTCATCAAGTAGTATATTTACATATGCTTCGTAATCATCCAGAAGATCATCAGGCAGTTCATCAAGATCAATATCCATGCCAATTTCTCCGCTGCCTTTAGACCACATATCATAAAGTTCTGCATAGGATTCGGCAAAGCTGTCAATATCATCCATGCTATCAACCATTATGCTGATGTTGTAATCTGCATAATCATCAGAATAAGCATTAAGGGCTCCCGTCTGCATTGAAAGATCCTCGATATTAATTATTTCTTTGCCATCTTCCTGTGCTTTAGAAATAAAGTATGTGTCAGTTCCCGACAGTTCTACGTTTGTAAGCCTGAGATACATTACTGTTGAAAGTTGGTTTATCCAGTAGCCTGCTGTGTACATATCAAGCATATCCGAATATGCTCCTATGCTGACAAAATATTCTTTTGCTTTATTATAGGTATCCTCAGATATGTGATCCTTGATATTTGTGCCATCGCTGTATATCATGCCGTAAACATATTCCATCTGAGCAGCCGGATCGTTTAATAAAGCTGTCACATCATATTCAACAGCTATGGAATCGCAATTATTATATATCTCCATCAAATCAGACGGATAATCCGAAACGTCTTCAGGAAGTAAGTGAATCGTTCCCAAAAGATACATAGTATTACCGCTTTCCGGGTCGGTAACCTTCCAAAGAGGAGGATCTATCTCCGTAGAATCAATAAAGTCATTGATGTCTGCTGTTTCTCCGAATGGGTTCTCTATCGCTGCAGAATCGGAGCTTTCTTCTGTGCTTTCAGAGCTTACTTCTGTGCCTTCGGAGCTTTCCTCCTTTGGTTCTGCAACCTCTGATGATTCTGATTCTATTGTGACTCCACCTGTTGCTGATGCTTCACTTTCTTTCTCATTTCCGCATGAAACCAATGAAAGTGACATTACTGTTGCCAATATTGCTGTTACTATTCGCTTTTTCATTTTAATTCCTTTCGAAACAATTATTTATATTTCCCATAGCTGAACGAAAAAAGGCTCTGACCTGAAGTCAAAGCCCTTTCCTATTGTAAACGGAACAAAAATCATCCCTTAACAACCCTTACACGGAATACACCTTCGGTCTTCTCCAAAGCTTGAATTATTTCTGCTGTAGGTGCAGATTCCACATCCAACAGAGTGTATGCCACTTCACCTCTGGATTTGTTAGTCATATCGCTGATGTTAATCCCCTTCTCTCCGAAGGCTGCAGTGAATTTGGTAATCATGTTTGCAATGTTTTTGTGGAAGATTGCTACACGTCCTGCCTTGGAGCAAACACCCATATCACATGCAGGATAATTCACACTGTTGCGAATATTACCGTTCTCAAGGTAATCCATGATTTCTGCTACCGCCATAACTGCACAGTTGTCCTCAGACTCCTCGGTGCTTGCGCCAAGGTGAGGAATTACGATACAGCCCTTCTGCCCTGCTGTTGTAGGGTTGGGGAAATCGCATACATAACGTGCAATCTTACCGCTTGCAAGTCCTTCCAGCACATCCTTCTCATTTGCAAGCAAATCTCTTGCAAAGTTCAGAATCACCACACCCTCTTTCATCTTTGCGATGGAAACGGCATTAATCATGCCCTTTGTGTTGTCCAGAAGAGGGACATGAATTGTAATGTAATCGCAGTCTGCATAGATATCATCAACATTCAGAACATGTTTTACGGAACGGCTTAAGCTCCACGCAGCATTAACTGACAGATAAGGGTCATATCCATATACTTCCATCCCCAGGGAAACCGCTGCATTGGCAACCTTGACACCGATGGCGCCAAGGCCGATGACACCAAGCTTTTTGCCCATAATCTCGGTTCCTGCGAAGTTCTTCTTTTCCTTCTCTGCTGCTTTCGCAATGTCAGCATTGCCGGCATTGGCTTTTACCCAATCGATACCGCCGGTGATGTCTCTTGCTGCAAGAAGCATACCTGCAATTACAAGCTCCTTAACACCATTGGCATTTGCTCCGGGAGTGTTGAATACTACAACACCCTCCTCTGCCAGTTTATCAATGGGAATATTGTTGACCCCCGCACCTGCTCTTGCCACTGCAAGCAGGCCCTTAGGAAGCTCCATCTCATGCATGGAAGCACTTCTTACCAATACGCCGTCAGCCTCATTGATATCAGTCGTTACCTGATATTGATCACTGAAATTCTTCAATCCTACATCTGCAATGGGATTCAGACAGTTAATCTTAAACATATGTATTCTCCTTTA
>JBJENR010000148.1:0-2137 GCA_051880315.1 Acetatifactor sp. | reverse complement strand
TATAGGAAACTAAGCGTTTTCCGCTGGAACGCTTCTCTTTCAGGTTGCCTTGGGCATCATAGACATATTCATAGGCATGGCCATCGCAGACAGCACGCACAATCCGGCCCAAGCTGTCATAGTGCCAAGTGCTGATGCTGGGGTTCTTCCCTTCCGCGTCTGTTGCCTTCTCGTATACGGGCTTTCCGAATACGTTGCAGTCCCTCTGCAGCTGTCTGCCGTCCCGGTCGATGTGCAGGGACAGGTTGCCCTCCTCGTCATACTGGAATGTCTCGGTGTATCCCATCTGGTCAATCCGCTCGCTGACTTTACCAAGGCTGTTGTAACGATATTCTACGGAGTTACCGTTGCCGTCTGTGGCCCTGCTGACCTGCCCGGCAGGGGTGTATTCGTAGCCCTCCCTTACGCCGTCCGCAAAGCCGACTCCTGTGATGCGCCCCCAGCCGTCCACGTCATAGGAGATGGGATTCTGGTTGCCATCCACAATTCCGGTGATCTGGCCTCTGGCATTGTACTCGTACTGCTGGATGGTACGCTGACCGCTTCGGGCATATCCATCTGCCATGATATTCTGCGCAGCAGCTCCGCTGTATTCCGAGCTGTCCCCTGCGCTGCCGTTCCAGTTCCCCTCTCCCAGACGCCGTATATTCTTAACCTTTCCATCTAATCCATAGGAAAGCTCCGTCCGGTTTCCAAAGCTATCTCTCTGTGCCACAGGCAGGTTCTGCAGGTTGTAGGAAAGCTCCTGTACCATTTCTCCCAATGCATTGGTGACACGGATGCGGTTGCCCCGGCTGTCGTAGGCGTAGGTTGTCCCGGCACCTTCATCACTCTCCGGCTCGTAGGCATAAGGGCTGACCGCCTTGGACAACTTATCATTTCGGTCATAGAGATAGCGCAGGACTGCGCCGCTGGGATTTGTCCTGTGGGTCACCCGGTCTTTCAGATCATAACGGGTACTGCTCTCCAGCCGCTCCCCGTCCGTACCCAGAATGGTGCGCTTCAGCACATTTCCGGCGGCGTCATAGGCATACTGCACCCGTCTGTTGATGCCATTCTTTTTGTCAATGACCTTTTCCTCTGTCAGGCGTCCGTCCGCATCATAGCTTTTGTGGATTTAATAGAAAATTTTCGTTAAAACACTCTCAACTATTTCTGTCAAATGCACTTAAGTCAAAAATATATTTATTATTCGTATTGTCAAAATAGGTATTTATCTCTTGCAATTCAAAATTAAATGTCTCTGCGCACCAATTAAGCATTGCAACTAGCATAGCTTCTTCTTGATAATAGCATAAACTATATTGTAAACTACATATTTGAATAACAGTATTGTTACGAAATTGGCTATACAAAAGTATATATTCGCTTACCATATCAATAGCTTTGAAAATTGCAGTTCTATCCTCTTCACAAAAAATTTCGTTTTTTATTAAAGGATTTTTACTAAATGAGAGATATATTCCATTATGTACAACAATACATTCATCACCAAAATATCTTTTATCATATACCTCCCCAAATATAGATATACTAATTCCCCACCTGCCTTTTAGCAACATATATTTATGCTTTTCCATTTAGCTATCGCCTCCACTAATAAAATAAAGTAAATCAAAAATTGTTTTGTTAAAATAATGTTCTACTCCTAAATTTGTCTGATTAATTATATGATCAAACCCATGATTAGGCTCTCCTCCATAAAGTCTTGCAAATTGCTCAAAGAACTCATTAAGTTCATCATCATTCATATTTCTAGTATCTAGAGTATTCATATTATTCAGATCACTATCATTTATAAAAAATTCTAATATTGATAATGGCTCTGACGTTCTTCCCTGCTTCCTATCCAAATACTGTTCTGCATCATTAAGGTTATCCCATGCATAAACACCATCCCCTAAATTCGCTCTAGTTCCATCTGTTGGCCATGGTGTTCCATCATTGAATAATCTCTCCGCATCATCTGAATTCTGAACAGTGTAATAAGTATGAGTTTCTTCCTTGCCACCATCTCCTCCATTTTGAGAAGACGGAGGACAATTCGCCTTAGCATACCCACTCGGATCACTATACATAACCGGATTATTCCCACAGTACGCATACAGATTCAGTCCATCACCCCAGTAGGTATCCT
>JBJENR010000147.1:0-2138 GCA_051880315.1 Acetatifactor sp. | reverse complement strand
CACAATACCTTGGGTGACATAGGGGTTTGGAACAAGGAATGGACAGATTTTGTCCGGAATCGATTGTTCTATTTAGTTTTAAGTCTGGTTATAATTGTGGCATTCATTGCTGTGTATGATTTAAAGAGAAAGGGGAGACTGAAAATTGGCGATAAGGGTGTTAAGGGAAATCATCTTAAAAAATCTGTGGCTGGCTTATAGGCTTCCTTTTCTTGCAGGTGTGGTGATTCTGATTCTTGCGTTCCTGTTATTTCCTGCGGCAGGGCTTACAGCAACGGAAGCCGGCAAGCCTATCGAAATGATGGTTTCGTTTGTGGGCATTGTGATGATGAGTGCTGTTTTTATCCCGGAGCAGGATAAAGCACTGAAAGAAGTCGTAGCATGTAGAAAAATAGGGTTAGAGGCCATACAATTTATCAGAATGATTCTTTCTGTTTTCTTCATTGTGTTTTTGGTAGCTGCCTACTGCGTTTATTTGAAAGCAAATGAATGTCAAATCTCTTTGTACATGGTTTGGGGTGGGATTTCATCCGCATTCTTTCTCGGGAGTATCTCGTTTTGTGTAGCAGGAATATCCGGAAATTCGATAAACGGAATTCTCGCAGGGATGGTTTATTACATATGTAACTATGGATTAAAGAAACAACTTGGCGTGTTTCATCTGTTTAGAATGAGTATGGGAATTTATTCTGGAAAAACGTGGATTTTTATAGCAGGGGTTTTGCTTATTATGATTACATTTATGGGATATGAAAAAAAGTATTTCATCGGTTAGTCATATCAGAATTCAGGCTGTTCCATATTTGCGTATTACAAAAGGTAGTTGACATTTCGTATTACGAAAAAGTATAATGTTATGTAGATGCAAGGGAGGAATTACCTATGGGCAAAATGGGGCGTCCCAAGTCGGATGTAATTAAGGATCGAATGGTCACAATAAGAATGTCTGATGAAGAGCATGAAAAGCTGAAGGAGTATTCTAAGGAACATCAACAGACAATAACAGAAACAATTAAAGAGGGAGTCAGATTATTGTATAAGACACGTGATTAAGGAGTAGGTTCTCTCCTTTCCGAACAGAACGGAGTCTGCGTCTATTGAAGGAAAAGGTACATTTATGAAAAAATCACAGAAAAGACAAATTGACGGTCTTATGGAATTGCTGGAGCAGGCACATGGTGAGGTGGAGAAATCGGTAAGAGCCGGGAAAAGGCAGGATGCTGCAGTGATTCTGGAGGACTGTCAGAATGCTGCCATCAGTATCGGACAGGCGATTGAGGAGTCATTGGGTGAGAATACAGTCACGGTAAGGCGCCTGGAGGAATACTGTGAAGTTCTCTACGCCATACATGAGGAGCTGTCGACAGAGGCTGAGGTGGTTGCCTCAAGGGTGGCAAAGCAGCTTAGCAGGTCCTACAGGAATATCAGAGCCATATACAACAGTGAAGTGTATGAGACAAAGGAAGTCGTATTTCTTCCGTATAAGGCATCCATGTGGGATTCGTTGGAAAGCGTATGGCGAAAGTACGACGCAGATCCAAGATGGGATGCAAAGGTGGTTCCGATTCCGTATTATGACAGGAATCCTGATGGCTCAATGAGAGAGTACCACTATGAGGGTAATCAATATCCCAAGGATGTGCCGGTGATCTATTATGAGGACTATCATCTGGAGGATGAGCATCCGGATATCATCTATATTCACAATCCTTATGATGATGCCAATTTTGTGACAAGTGTGCATCCCTTTTATTATTCGGAAAATCTGGCGCGTTTTACGGATAAGCTGGTGTATATCCCGTATTTTGTGCTGAGTGAGCCTGACCCGGACAATAAGGATTCCATAGAGTCTGTGGCAAAGTTTGCACGAACTCCCGGGGTGTTTCATGCCAATGAGGTAATTGTGCAGTCTGAAAACATGCGCAGGTGTTACATAGAGGCTCTGGTGCAGGTGACGGGTGAGAATACCCGGAAAATCTGGGAGGATAAAATAAAAGGCACAGGTTCTCCGAAGTTTGAGAAGATTGCGAATACAAATAAAGAGGACATCGATCTGCCGGAGGACTGGCGGAGGAAGATATTTCGGGCTGACGGTAGTGCAAAAAAGGTGATTTTGTACAATACCAGCCTGTCTGCTC
>JBJENR010000146.1:0-38138 GCA_051880315.1 Acetatifactor sp. | reverse complement strand
CCTGTGGTGAAATCAGCTATAATGTATACAGAAACATTCATTTTAAGGAGAAGAGGATATGAAACGGGAACAGATAATTGAAACACTGATAGAGCTATTTCGAGAGGATGATAATATTTATGCTCTGTGGTTGGAGGGCTCAGACGCAACAGGAAAAGTTGACGATTACTCAGACATAGATATGTGTGCATTAATCGATGAAGATAAGGTAGATGGGGTTTTTGAGAAAATACGGAACCGTTTTACTATCGACAGCATCCATGAGAACAGAAATGGTGATTCGGAACGCCAGCTGGTATTTCATGTAGCAAATTCCGATAAATATCATGTAGTAGATTTTAATGCATATTTTCACAATGTAGCAGAAACCACCTTTGTGAAAGACGATATTATAGATGTATGTAAAGTGATATTTGATAAATGTGGAGCAATACAGTATAGGGAATATGATTCCGGTGTGGGTGCAGATGAGCGGGCGTATTGGAAAGAGGAGAGCGCTTATAGATTCAGCCAAATAAGCAGGGTTGAAAAATATTGTTTGAGAGGCTTATATCCGGAGGCATTTATATATTATCAGAAATATATTGTGGAGCCCTTGGTTTTTACCTTAAGAATAAAATACACTCCCACAAAGATATGGTATTATATGGTACATATTTCGGACCACATTCCGCAGGAAGAGGTTGAAAGACTAAACAGGATATTGCAGGTATCTTGTGTGGATGATATTATGGCAAATCTGCAGTTTGCAGAGGAATGGTATCTTGAATTGCAGAAATCCGATATTTCCAATCAGTATTAGACAAAATGGTTGCCCATAAAAAAATTGCAAGGAGAATTGCGTATGACAATCGGTTATGCGATAGAATGACGGAGGAAATAAAGCTGTTTCTCAAAGTGTATAGAGAAGCCTGGTTCGGGAACGTCTTAAGTATGTGGTGTGAGAACTTATTCCTTCATTAAAAAATTATGATAATTTTGCGGTCGGTAAGTTTATAATTATTTTAGAAATTTTGTTAGCACTCGCTATTGACGAGTGCTAATTTGTGTGTTATAACACAGATAGAACAAAGAAGAAAGGAAGGATGACTTATGTTGATGCCTAGTTTATTTAATGAAAGCTTTAATCTATTTGATCGCTTCTATCAGGATCCGTGGTTTGGAATGAACGACCATGAGTGGAAGGACTTGGAGAAGAAGCTGTATGGTCACAGAGCTCAAAATGTCATGAGTACAGACATTAAGGAATCTGAGACCGGTTACGAAATGGAAATTGACCTTCCGGGCTTTAGTAAGGATGAAATTACGGTTGAACTGGATGAGGGTTATCTGACCGTAAGCGCTGCCAAAGGACTTGATAAGAACCGGGCAGAATCTGAAGAGGAGGCAAAGAAGGGAAATTACATTCGCCGCGAGAGATACAGTGGTGCATGCCAGAGAAGCTTTTATGTCGGTGAAGAGCTTACCCGTGAAGATATCAAGGCAAGCTTCCAGCATGGAATCTTAAAGCTGAGCATTCCGAAGAAGGATGCGAAGCAGGTAGAGACAAAGAAATACATTGAAATTGAAGGGTAGTGCAGATTCTCTGCCGGGGCATCTCCCCGGCAGAGATAGATAAATGGACAAAAGAGAATGTAACAAGTAGCTTATTACTTCATAAGAGGTAGTAGGCTGTTTTTCATAAATGGGAGATGAGAACTAATGGCAAAGAGAGACTACTATGATATTCTTGGAGTTTCTAAAAAAGCGACCGGTCAGGAACTGAAAAGTGCATACAGGAAGCTGGCAAAGAAGTACCATCCCGACACAAATTCCGGAGATGCAAAGGCAGAACAACTGTTTAAAGAAGTCACGGAAGCATATAATGTCCTATCCGACGAAGAAAAGAGAAAACTCTATGATCAATTCGGGCATGCAGCATTTGACGGAAGTATGGGAAGTAATCCTGAGGAGTATACGGCAAATGGTGCCAACGGATATGATTGGAGAGGCAACGGAGCGCAGGGAGCCCGTACAGAATTCCATTCCCGGGATATGGATGATTTTTTCGGAGATATGTTTGGAGATTTTTTTCACAGGGGTAAGCAGCAACCCCATTTTGGTGATGGATTCGGATTTGAAGAGGAAGGTAGGAATGATCTTACCGGTGAGATTACGATTTCTTTTCGGGACGCAGCACTGGGGTGTGAAAAGATAATCCGGGTTGACGGAAGCCGATTGGATACGTTAGCGATAACAATACCTGCCGGAATAAATGAAGGACAGTCTGTACGATTAAGGGGAAAAGGAAGAAAGGATTCTTCCGGTAAAGCAGGAGATTTACTGATAAAGGTTCACATCCTTGGGGACAATAAGTTTACCAGGAATGGTCAGGATGTTTATATTACGGAAGCCATTCCTTACACAACAGCTATCCTTGGGGGAGAGGCAAACTTTGATACCCTGTATGGACCTGTGAAATGCAAAATACCGGCGGGTAGTCAGGCAGGAAGTAAGCTTCGATTGAAAAATAAGGGTATTGTTTCCATGAAGAATAAAAATACCTATGGGGATGAATACGTCATATTGCAGATTCAGATACCCAGGAATGTATCAGAAAAGGAAAAGGAACTTTTAAATCAATTAAAAGAAATAGAATCAAAAAGAACCGCATAGGGAGGTAAAAGCATGACCAATGAAATTCAGTTGAAGGGTGCCCATAAGAGAGTGGATATCGTCCCTTATGAGCACCACACAAAGTATCATGAAACAAATCCGCAGGGCATTATTCATTATTCCAATTATGAGAATTGGCTGGAGGATGCCAGGATGAATCTGATGGAACAGATAGGGCTTGGGTATAAACAGATGGAAGCAATGGAGGTTTTATCACCGATTATCTCGTTATCCATAGAATATCGAAGTAATGTAAAATTTGATGATACGGTAGTGGTTGATACAAGGATGCTTTCCTATGATGGCTTTCAGATGGAGGTCGCATACAGAATTTATGATAAAGCCACAGGTGAGGACCGTGCTGTGGCGAAAACAAAGCATTGCTTTGTAAATAAATCCGGCAAGCCGATTTCTTTAAAACGTGTCTATCCTGAACTGGATACAAGATTTTTTGAAATGAAATAATTTTGCAACAGGTATCTAAAAAATAGTGAGCCGGCGAAATGCCGGCTCTATATGTAAACAGGAGAGGAATCCTGTTGTGGTTTGGCGAAGCCGGTCAGCATCGGATAAGCTATCGGCACCGGCGGCTTCATTTGATATTAATTACTATACTGGAAAAATGTGTCTAAAGTGTTTCTGAAAAAGAAATAAAAGATAAAGAAAAGATAAATTATTTCTTTTGACACCGGTGCCGTAGTTATATTCCGCTAACTGCCTGCAAGGGCAGTAACACTATTTACATTCAAAGTCGATGGGACTGTCAATCAGGGTCGCAGCCTGGAATTCATGCCTGTGATTGTCTTTTTCTTCTGTAAAATCTTTGATGAAGTGAACATGCTTGCCATTGCCCACATTGATGGCACCTCCTGTTTTTCCACAGAATTCGTGAAAATGCTCATCGGAAAAGTCAGTGTGGAACTTCACTTCGTGAAAATGGTCTTTTTTGTCCTTCATATAGATTGCTTCCCCGGATACCGTACAGAATCTGTGATTATGGCACTCGTCTCCCTCATCGAATATTCGGGTACTGCCGGTTATTTCGTGGACATGTTTTTGCTTTTCATAATCGCATCGGTCGTCGTGGTAATTATACATTATAAATCTCCTTTTTCTTTTAAAATATGACAAAATAGGGGATATGTGACAAAAATATTATGATGAATAGTTGACATGCAGAAAAAATAAGATTCGTAAAATAACATATCATTTTTTTAAGGGACGTTGAAAGAGGACAAAAGATATAGTAAACTTTATTAACCAGAGTTCTTATGCAGAATCTGCATAACCTTGAAATCGTTCTATTTATGTAAAGGAGACCGGCAGCTAATATGGATATTAAAGAGCAATTCAATTTTGTGGCACAAGAATATGATGCTAATCGAAAGAAGTTTATACCTTGCTTTAATGACTATTACGAAAATACAACAAGGTTTATCCTTTCGAATATTGAAAAACCAAGACGAGTTTTAGATTTGGGTGCGGGAACAGGATTGTTGTCCTATTTTTGGTATCAACAGTGTCCATCGGCAGAATATGTTCTGGTTGATATAGCGGATGAAATGTTGAATGTTGCACGTAAGAGATTTGCCGGTATAGATAGCATATCTTATCAGATATTGGATTATTCCAAAGAACTTCCCGGAGGAGATTTTGATGTAATTATGTCTGCTTTATCAATCCATCACTTAGAGAATGAGGATAAACAAAAACTATTTGTACAAATCTATGATAAATTACCGAGAGGCGGCTTATTCGTAAACTATGACCAGTTTTGTGCCGGGCAGGATGTAATGAATGAATGGTTTAACTCTTATTGGGAAAATCAATTGACGGGGAGTGGTTTGAATCAACATGACATTGAACTGTGGAAAGAGCGTAGAAAATTAGATAAGGAATGTTCAGTTAAGGAAGAAATTGAAATGCTTTGTAAAGGTAAATTTAAGACAATTAAGTGTGTGTATTCGTATCAGAAGTTTTCAGTAATTGTAGCCATAAAATAGCTTGCAGGTCTAAAGTCTTGCAGCACCAGTCTTTCAATAGGCTGGTGCTCTTTTTGTCAACTCTACTTTGCGTGGGTTGTAGGAATTGGGGTAGCGTCTTATAATCAGGACATGGAGGGAAAAATGATGAACCAATATGTGACAGGAGCAGTGATAAAAGAGCTGCGGGAAAAGAATAAAATGACGCAGCTGCAGTTGGCTGAAAAGCTGGGAGTGAGTGCTAAGACAGTTTCCAAATGGGAGACGGCAAAGGGATATCCGGATATTACCTTACTGGAACCGATAGCAGACGCATTTTCCGTGTCGGTAACAGAATTGATTTCCGGAAATACTGTTTCTAATGCAAATGTATCCGGCAATATGATGCGGTCGAAATTCTATGTTTGTCCTGTGTGTGGAAATGTGATTCACAGTATGGGAGAAGCCGTGATTCATTGTCACGGAGTGTTACTTACCCCCGCAGCGGCTGAGGAAACGGATGAAACCCACATGATTCTTATCGAGAGAGTGGAAGATGAATTCTATGTGCGCATTGATCATGAGATGACAAAACAGCATTATATTTCATTTATAGCGGCGGCATCTTCTGACAGAATCCAGATAGTAAAGCTTTATCCCGAGGGGAATGCAGATGCAAGGTTTAAGATAAATGGAGTAAGGAAGCTTTATTTTTACTGTAACAGGGATGGCTTATTCAGTATCAATGTAATCAAAGGCATTGATGATAGAGAAAAAACACACGATGACACAGAGGAAAGAAGAGAGCTGGAAAGAGTTGCCGGTATTTTGTTTGGGGAATGAGAAGCAGAAAGGGAGATAGATGTTATGGAACATATGACTGCAAAGGTAAGTTGCTTCGCAAGGGCATATCATTATAAAAATAACACAACATGGATTTTTAAGGACGAATATGCTGCTGACATATTAGGGAGATTTGAATATGATTCAATTTCTGCGAATATGGTGGAGGGAATTAATTTTTTTGCACCAGATTTTGAAGGGGATAAAGAGCAGGCGTTGGAGTTGATTGTGAATAATCAGCTGGCACCGTCTGTGTTGGGCAGAAGCGCATTTAATGAAAGGCATTTTTGGAAGGAGTATCGCTCAGGAATAAAACAATATGTGCTTTTTGCAGCAGGTTATGATACTTTTTCCTACAGAAATACCTGTGGGGATCTCAGCATCTTTGAAATGGACCTTCCACGGATGATTGAGGACAAGTTGGCCCGTGAAGCAGGAAGCGGACTTCACAAACCCGAAAATTGTCGTATGATTCCCTGTGATTTATCGGATGAGGGGTGGAAGGGACTTTTGGCGGAAAATGGCTTTCTGCCGGAAAAGAAGTCTTACGGAAGTCTGTTGGGAATCAGCTATTACCTTAGTAAAGAAGCGTTTGAAAAAATGCTTGGGAATATTTCGGAAGTATTTGCAGTAGGTTCAACCATAAGTTTTGATTATCCGGCATCAGAAGGTTCAGATGAAACGGTAAGAAATGAGAAGCTTGCAAAGGCTGCAAAGGAGGAAATGAAGGCAAAATACAGCTATGCTGAGCTAAAAAAGTTACTTGATAAATACGGTTTTGAAATATGCGAGCATCTGAATTCGGAGGAAATGACGGAAGAATATTTCAGGGAATATAATAACAAAACAGCAAAGCAAATGTCAGCGCCCAAAGGGGTAGATTATATTTTTGCTGTAAAACGATAGATAATCGAGTTGCGAATGGAGTCAGTTTCTCTGGGAGATGTGGAGTCTTTAATTGCTTCAAAGCTTTCTTCACTCAAATCATGTTAAATTTTGCAGGCATCTGACACTGGTCTTGGTTAAATTCATTTTGTTTGTAAAAAGCACTCAGGCTTTAGGGTCTGGGTGCTTTTTTGATGGGAATGTTGAAAAACGGTGGTAAAAACGGTGGTAAATCAATAAAAGCATTGTGCTTTTGGGGAGGGGTGTGGTATGATTTTCGTAGTATTGTGTAAGGCATGTCACAGATGATAAATATTCATCATTTCTATCTTTCTTAATGGGAATAAAAGATACATAGGGGAGGAGAAACAAGTGTATTATTTGGCTTGTTTTATTATTTCATTATTGATTTTTTTATGGGCCACTGCCATCAATGGGAATATGAAAACGAATCAGATATTATTGATTGTTATCACTGTCATTGGCAATGGAGGGTATTATGCACTGGCATGTTCCAACTGTCTGGAAATGGCAGTTTTGGCGAATAAGCTGACATATCTTATTGGGATATTTGCCCCTATGCTAATCTTCTTTAATATTTGTGAGGTCTGCAAAATTAAAATCAGGCACTTCCTGATAATAATACTTTATACGGTGCAGATATTACTTTATCTGGGCGTATGCACAATTGGAATAAGCGACCTGTTTTACAAGACAGTGGAATTTCATACGGGAAACGGAAGCTCGTTTTTAACAAAGACATATGGCCCGGTTCATAGTATATATATTGTGACAGTTTTCCTTTATTTAGCAATGAGTATAGTGGTATCTTTCTATTCCTTCAACAAGAAGAATAAGGTGAGCTATAAAAATGTGGATATATTGATTTTCACAAGCATTTTGATAGTGGGAACTTATCTGCTCGAGAGAGTGCTCCATTTAAAAATGGAATTTATGCCGTTTGTGTTTACAATAGGACTTGTGGCTATACTTGTTCCTGTTACAAAAATATCCCGATATTCTGTTGAAGAAAACAGTGAAATCATCAGGTCTAAGATGGAGGGTACCGCTTATATTGTTTTTTCCAGGAAATTACATTACATGGGATGTAATGAATATGCGGGAATCCTTTTTCCTGAATTATTAGAATGGGAACTGGAAAAGAAAATTCCGGGAAATGGCGGAAGATTCAATACATTCTTACGGCAGACCTTTCTGAAATTTGTGGAAGCAAAACAGGAACAACCCATGAAAGGAAAACCATTTTCAATTAAGGATAGAAATTTTCATTATGTGGTAAAAAATTATTACAATGGAAATAAACATTTGGGATATGTTATAGAACTGATTGATGTTACGGATTTTACAAATGCTTCGATGTAAAACAACATATTGATGACATGAGGAGAGGATTTGCAATGCAAAAGACAGGCTTTATTGTTGACAGGATAGTCCAATGGTTTGTTTACGGAATGCTGATTCTGACTGTTTTTATTGTCTCAGTTTCATTATTCAGCGGTGACACGGAAGGAGAAGCGGGCGTTGGTTCCTTTGAAAGTCAGGATTTTAATGAAGGCTGGGTCTTAGTGAGGAACGGAGTATCCGAGACGATAACCTTACCTGCCGGTGTTTCGGCAGAACCGGGAGAGGTTCTGATTATTAAGAACACGTTACCCTTGGATTTGTCAGATGGCTGTAGTCTGCTTGCAAGAGCATCCATGGAGGACATGTACATCTATGTAAATGGTGAATTACGGGAACAGTACGCGTCTGAGAACATACCCGCCATGGCATATTATATACCGAGTGCGTTTGTGGTTACAGAGCTTTCGCAGGAAGATGCAGGGGCAGAGATAGCAATACATATCCGTGTCAAAGTGCAAGGTTTGCTGAATGGAGTAAGAATCGGTAATGGTAATAACGTATGGTTTGACATTCTGAAAAAAAGCATGCCGGTAAATGTGGTTGCGCTTATGGTGCTGATATTGGGCGTTATTCTCATCTGTGTATCAAAGATTATTCAGCGTATTTCAGAACATGCCAATATCACCTTCAGTTTAGGCTTACTCATGGTAGATATGGGAATTTGGGTGTTCAGCGAATCTGATTTGCGCCAGATTATCTTTTCAAAGCCGTCCTTATCCCATTATTTTGCATACTTTTCAGTGGAATTGTTAGGGGCGTTGGCCTGCATGTATT
Source organism: Acetatifactor sp. (assembly GCA_051880315.1). Classification (GTDB taxonomy): domain Bacteria; phylum Bacillota; class Clostridia; order Lachnospirales; family Lachnospiraceae; genus Acetatifactor. The sequence continues at coordinate 29,595 of JBJENR010000146.1, read as the reverse complement.
TTGATGAAGTACAACACAGAAAGTATCATAAGCGTTATGTTGCAGTTGAGCTTTTGATTACCGTTCAGTTAGCGGTTAATATGATATTGCACTTTACCGGAATTGTGGAGTTATACAGAACTCTGCTGCTGTCCCACCTATGGATGGCAGTAGGAATACTGATTGCGGTTATCAATACTTGTGCGGATATTCGTTCAAAGAGGATATTACAATACAAAGCAACAGCATTTGGCATGGTGGGCTTTCTTTTGATGGCAGTGCTGGAATTGGCGGCTTTCTATATTACAAAATTCCATGTGTTCGGTATTTATGTCTGTATTGGGTTAGTGGTTCTTATGGTTGCGACTGTGGTTCAGGCACTGATGGATTTGATGCATGATGCGCAGAAACGACAAAAGAAACAGACGGAAATGATTATAAATACAATCGAAACCATTGCCGGAGCCATTGATGCAAAAGATGAGTACACAGGAGGTCATTCTGAACGTGTGGGCCAGTATGCTGCTATATTAGCCCGGGGGATGGCAGCTGACTATGATTTTTCAGAGGAGGACATTCTTCGGATTCATTATATTGGCATTATGCATGATATCGGGAAAATAGGTGTGGCAGATACTGTTCTTAACAAAGCCGGCCGCCTGACTGAAGGTGAATACAGCCTCATGAAAAAGCATGTGGATATCGGGTCAGAGATTATGGCAGGAATGAATGAGAGTATCAGCGGACTGGTTGATGGAATCCGTTATCACCATGAAAGATTCGATGGAAAGGGGTACCCGGAAGGGCTGTCTGAAACGGAAATTCCTTTGGTGGCAAGAATTTTGTGCCTGGCAGACTGCTATGATGCAATGACCTCGAATCGTGTATACAGAAAGCGATTGACGGATGAGGAGGTACGTGCCGAATTTATCCGCTGTTCCGGAACGCAATTCGACCCCGCATTGACGGAAATCTTTGTACAGCTTCTGGATAGTGGTGAAATGCATCCATACACAGTGGAAGGTATGGCTGTGTCGGAAAAGGGCACGGTTTTGAAATCTGCTGTATTGGAGAATCGTTTGCAGGGAATGGCATCGTCAGAAGACATCCTGGTGAAGCATCCTGAACATGTGCGAATGCTATGCTTTATCATGAAGCTGAAGGAAAAAAAGGGTGAACGAGTGGATGTGTTCTTTGTTGGCTTAAAAAAGGATGAAGCATTGGCGAACGCAGAAGCCTGGAGTACAATAGAAGAAAGGCTCAAAACACATCTGGAGATGAAGGATGTGAAAATTGAATGTAATGAAATTTTGAGGATTATTGCTTTGTTTGATAGGACAGATGAGGAAATAGAAGGCTTTAAGAAAGATTTGAATTTAGCTTCTGCACACCTATACTTTGAGCATATTTAATAATCTGCTGAGATAAGGAAAGAGGGATATTTATGAGTCAGTTTTTAGTTGGAAGGGACCTTGTTTTTTCAGGGGATGAAAAGGAATTTCCCGGAGTAAAAAAAGTGGCGGAAAAAGTAAAAAAGGATGTAGAACTTGTTTTTGATTGTCTGCCCGGGGAGTACAAAATTGGGAAGGAAGCCCCACATGTGCTTATCTATGGAACGGTCGGAAAAAGTGAAATATTGGATCAGCTTGATGCAATACATAAAATTGATATTTCACAGATAAGAGGTAGACGTGAAGTTTACATGATTCAGATAGTGGAGCAACCCACAAGTGATATTGCCTCCGCGATTGTAATTGCGGGAAGTGACAAAAGAGGAACGATTTATGGATTGTTTCATTTTTCAGAGTTAATCGGCGTATCGCCGCTGGTGAACTGGAATCATGTCTGGCCGGAGAAAAAAACGGAAATCTGTTTTGAGGAAGAGATAAGTATGATTTCCCGGGAACCGTCTGTAAAGTACAGAGGCTTTTTTATCAATGATGAATGGCCTGCCTTTGGAACCTGGGCAGAAAAGCATTTCGGTGGAATCAATGCAAAGTGTTATGAAGGAATTTTTGAACTGCTGTTAAGGCTTAAAGGAAACTATCTGTGGCCTGCAATGTGGAATTCTAATTTTAATCTGGATGGTCCGGGATTGGAAAGCGCCAGACTTGCGGATGAATATGGGATTGTAATGAGCACCTCCCACCATGAGCCCTGTATGCGCAGTGGACAGGAATACGGTATGGTGAGAGGAGAGAACTCAAAATACGGGGATGCATGAGATTTTAATCGGAATCCGGAAGGAATTACCGAATTTTGGAGGGATGGTCTGCTTCGAAATAAAGACTTTGAAAATGTGATAACCATGGGCATGCGTGGCGAGAACGATACAGCGATTATGCAGAATGCCAGTCTCGAAGAGAATATTGATATGCTTCGCAGGGTGATACGGACACAAAATCAATTGATAAAAGAGACCATCAACGAGGATTTATCAAAGGTTCCCAGACAGATTGTTCTTTTCACAGAGGTAGAGGAGTTTTTCTATGGAAATAAACAGGTACAAGGTCTGATTGGTGACAAAGAGCTGGAGGGGGTCACCCTGATGCTCAGTGATAATAACCACGGCGCTACAAGGACTCTTCCTTCTGAGGAAATGAGAAAGCATAATGGCGGATATGGAATGTATTATCACATGGATATGCACGGCGGTGCTCATTCCTTCCAGTGGATAGGTTCCACATATTTGCCAAAGGTTTGGGAGCAGATGACTGCGGCCTATGAATATGGAGTGCGGGAAATATGGGTCACAAATATTGGAGATGTGGGCACACAGGAATTCGGTTTGTCCTTCTTTCTGGATCTTGCCTATGATATAGATAAGTGGGGAGGTAAGGATGCCGGGATTACAAGAACTTACACGAGGGAATGGATTCGAAAACATTTTTCCTGCGTGTTTGATTCAAGTGATTTGGACAAATTGGAAACTGTCCTTTGGGATTATACCCGTCTGCTTGCAAGACGAAAGCATGAGGTAATGAATGACAGTGTTTATCATCCTGTTCATTTCGGGGAGGCGCAGGAGGTTCTGAATACCAGTCAGAATATTCTTGACGTGTGTTCGGAATTGAAAAAGAAGTGTCCCCAAGGGAATATGGCGGCTTTTGTTTCCCTCATCTTTTATCCGGCGTGCGGTACGGCAAATCTGATGAAATTGTGGATTATTTCGGGAAGAAATAAGCTATACGCTTCGCAAAACCGGGTGGAAGCAAATCGACTTGCAGATATGATACCAAAGCTGGAAGAATATGATGAGGCACTGGTAAAGGAATATATGGAGGTAGATGACGGGTATTTTGACGGATTCGGATTGTCAGAGCATATTGGTTTCACTACCTGGTGTGACGAAGATAACAAATATCCGCTTCGAACTTACGTCAGACCGTCCAATCAGTCAAGAATGATTGTATCCAGAACAGACGATGAGCATTATCTGACGGGAGATGTATGGAGGGATAAGCCGCAAGTCTGGAATGATGCCCTTAGACCTGATGTCAATCAGATTGAATTTGACATTGCAAGAGCGAGTAAGGAGCCCATTTCTTTTCGGATTACCACGGATTGTCCATGGCTCAGCTTTTCGTGTACAGAGGGAACAATTGAGGAAACGAAAAGAATCATTGCCCATATAGACAGAGAATTGTTTTCGGGGAAGACACAGGGAAGTTTTATGGTTGAAAACATCGGACACACCAGGGCAAAGTTTATTGTAAATGCCCTGAATCCGGAGGAAACTTCTCCAAAGGATTGTTTCTGGGAACTGGATGGATATGTGGCCATGGAAGCCAGTCATTATCAGCGTAAGAAGAGTGTGCCTGAAGGAGAATTTCGTATTCTGGAACCATATGGGAGAACGGGGAGTGCAATCAAGGTGTTTCCTGTGACGGCGGATTTCCTGGATAAGGAAATGGGTCCGTATGTAGAATATGATTTTTATGTATCAGAGCAGGGCGAGTATGATGTTTTGTTTTACATGGCGGCTACTACACCTGTTGTTTATGAAAGAAAGCAGTATATCGGTTTTGGGGTGAATGAGGGAGAGGTTCACATTGTCAATACGGTCCAAGACGAAGACAGGCAGTTTTTCTTAAGTCCCCAATGGTCCGGGGAGGCGTATGACAACATCAAGCTTTCGGAGAACAGGATAGAGTGTAAAGAGGGGAAAAACACGTTACGTTTTTATGGTGTCAGTCCGGCAATTGTGTTGGAGCGGATTGTCATCAGAAAGAGTGGTGTTACCATACCCCAATCTTACCTGGGGCCCACAGAAAGCTATTATCACAAGGGGGAAAGGGGAGAAGAATATGTATAATCAAGAAGAATGGATGAAAAGAATTGATAAGGTAATTGAAGACGGTCCCTTTGACGCAACCTGGGAATCCTTGCAGAACTACAGGGTTCCGGAATGGTACAGGGCGGCGAAATTCGGAATTTTTATACATTGGGGAATCTATTCCGTACCGGCCTTCGGCAATGAATGGTACTCCAGAAATATGTATATTGAAGGAAGCAGGGAATATGAGCACCATAGAAAGACTTATGGACCACAGAAGGAGTTTGGCTACAAGGATTTTATTCCGATGTTTCAGGCACAAAAGTTTGATCCCGGGGAGTGGGCCGAATTGTTTCAGGCTGCAGGCGCACAGTATGTTACTCCGGTAGCAGAACACCATGATGGATTTCAAATGTATGAAAGTGAGCTGTCTGACTGGTGTGCAACCAAAATGGGACCTAAGAGAGATGTCCTCGGTGAACTTTGCCGGGAATTCAGCAAGAGGGGACTGAAAAATTGTGCGTCCAGTCACCGGGTGGAGCACTGGTTTTTCATGGGTCATGGAAAGGACTTCGATTCGGATATCAGGGAACCACTGCAAAGAGGAGATTTCTATTGGCCCGCCTGCCCGGAGCCTAACCATCAGGATCTGTTTTCGGAACCCACACCTTCAGAGGAATTCCTTACAGACTGGCTTTGCAGGTGTTGTGAAATCGTAGACAAATACAGACCTAAATTAATGTATTTTGATTGGTGGATTCAGCATCAGGCGGTTAAGCCATATCTGAAGAAATTTGCAGCTTATTATTACAATAGGGCGGCCCAATGGGGAGAAGGCGTTGTAATCAATTACAAGCATGATGCATTTGAATTCGGGACGGCAGTCGTCGACATAGAGCGTGGACAGTTCGCTGACGCAAAGCCCTACATATGGCAGACGGACACAGCCGTTGCAAAAAACTCCTGGTGCTATACAGAAGAAAACACCTATAAGACGTCGACACAGATTCTTTGTGATTTGGTGGATATTGTCAGTAAAAACGGAAGGATGATGTTGAATATAGGCCCCAAATCGGATGGTACCATTCCCGAAGAGGACAAGAGGATTCTGTTGGAAATCGGAGAATGGTTAAGAGTAAACGGAAAAGCAATCTATGGTTCAAAACTATGGAGAAAATCTGCGGAAGGTCCTACGGTGGTTGAGGAAGGTCAATTTGCAGATAATGAGGCAAAAAAATATTCATCTGAAGATATCCGCTTTACCATGAATGGTGGGTGCCTTTATGCCATTTGCCTCAATATGAACGGTAAGAAGGAGCTTACAATTAAGTCCCTGGCCGAAGCAGATGCTGCGGTAGAACCCAATTTTCATGGTATCATAAAAAATGTCAGGCGCCTTGACGGAAAGAAAATTACTTCCGTGGAGCGAAAGGAAAGCGGCCTGCATATTATTACGGAACAGGTCAGTGATGAGAGACCGGTTGTGTTTGAAATCGAAGTTGATTAAGAAGGGACTTATACCTGCTATAACAATAATTCATGCCCGGAGAGGAGAATGGCTATGAAAGACAGAAACTTGGAAAGAAATGCGGAGGTGAACATGCAGACAACAGATGTTTATCAGAACCCTATTATTTATGCAGATGTACCTGATTTGGATATTATCCGTTCCAAGGATAAAAAGGGACAACAGGTATTCTACATGGTAAGTACCACTATGCACATGAGTCCGGGAGTTCCGATTATGAAGTCTTATGACCTTGTACATTGGACAACAGTGAACTATGTATATCAAACTCTTGAGCAGGAGGAGCGTTATGCCTTAAAGAACGGGAAAAATGATTATTCCGTCGGCTCATGGGCAGCAAGTCTGCGTCAGGATCCGGAAACGGGGTGGTTTTTTGTTGCCTTTACCTGCAATTCTACCGGAAAGACATATATTTTTATGACAGAGGATATTGAGAACGGGCCATGGTACCGTACAACCTATCCTGAGATGTGCTATGATAATGGCATGCTATTTGATGAGACGGACGGAAGAAAGTATATTTTCTTCTCACAGGATTGCAGAGATGGGCTAGGGACTCATGACATTTGTTACCGTGAGCTGTTTATTGATGTAAATACGCATACGATTGAGTATGGACCCAAGCAATTTGTGTTACATAATACAAATTATGAGAATCCAAAGCAGGGGCTGTGGGGAGAAGGCTTTCATGTATATCAGCACAACGGATATTATTATATTATGGCGATTCAGGGGCAACAATGGCAGAGGCAGGAGATTTGTTTTAGAAGTAAGACCCTGACCGGAACCGGCAGGTGGGATGATGAGACACCCGGGGCATGGACATGCAGAAAAATATTTGTGGGGCATTTATTTGATTCCGATGATAAGCCGTATATGCAGAATAACGGAATCGCGCAAGGTGGTATTGTAGATACCGAGGATGGAAAATGGTATTGCTTCCTCTTTCAGGATTCCGGCTCAGTAGGACGTATTCCCATGCTTTCTCCTATGGAATGGGGAACGGAAGGAGAACTGAAGGACTGGCCGGTTGTTGGGAAATATCTGGGGGAAGAGACCCCATATTTATTCCAGAAGATGTCGGTAGTCAACCGGCTTCCTGTGATGGATGCACAGCAGGTGGCGGCATTCTGGACCGATGATGATTTCGAAAATGAGGAGAAAAATTACCGATGCTATGATTGCGTAGATAAGGTGACTCCGGAAGTAGGAGACGGTGAGAATGATTATAACGGTTCAAACCTGAAGCTTCAATGGCAGTGGAATCATAATCCGGACAACAGATACTGGAGCCTGACAAAAAGACCGGGGTATTTAAGACTACAGCCCGTGGGAGAGGTGCCGAATATCAGAGTTGCCCGCAATATGCTGACTATGCGAACGATGGGACCGACCTGCACGGGTACGACGTCAATGGATATTTCCAATATGACAGATGGAATGGTAGCGGGACTGACGGTATTTCAAAGGCAGTATGGCTATGTTGCAGTTACCGTTGAACAGGGGAAGAAGTATCTGATTATGCAAAAGGCAGATCATAAGGATGATGCAGACGGAAGATGCTGTGCAAGAATAGAACTGCAGGATACAAATACGATCTATCTGCGCATTGATTGCGACTTCAGGGAAAGAAGAGATGAAGCAACCTTTTTCTATAGCGTGGACAATGAAAATTGGATTCCGGTGGGTGAGATTTTGTATATGAAATATGATATTCCGGATTTTATGGGATATCGCTATGGTCTGTTTGCGTATGCACACCGTGAAACGGAGGGATTCGCAGATTTCGATTGGTTTCGGTTTAAAGCAGAGTAAGGATGCCGGGAAATCGACAGAGGGATATTGCACAGAAATTAACTACTGACATAGCATATATGTAGAGAAGGTGAAACGAGGTTTATGCTATGAATTACGGATGTTACATGGAACAGAGAGATTTCGGACCAAACCCTTATGTTGCAAACCCGGAGCGACTGGTGGAAAAAAACGGTGATTTTCGTGTGGCTGTCTGGACAGGCGAATATTTGCAGATGACCATAATGTGTATCCCTGTCTGTGGGGAAATCGGTCTGGAAATCCATGAGGATACGGACCAGCTTATCAGAGTGGAACGGGGCAGTGCTATTGTCAGGATGGGGAAATGCCGGGACAAAATGGATTTTTGCCATACTGTTTGTCAGGGGGATGCATTGTTTGTACCCGCAGGAATCTGGCATAATGTGATAAATACCGGCAATGAAGCACTGAAGGTATCGTCTGTATATGCTCCGCCTCACCATCCGAGAGGAACGGTACAGCATACGAAACCCGCAGCTTACTAGGAAACATTACCCAACAGAGACGATTGCTCTTAGCTGAGGAGAGCCTTTTGTCACGAAATTTTCGTGTCAAAGGGCTCTCCTTTTGTCAAAAGGAGCATCACATAGAACAACCAATGGTAGAATATACGGAAATATACCACAAAAAATGAAATAACAGTTGAAAACTGCACTACTACTCAACCAAATAGTGTGCTATAATCTGTCATACCAACCAAAAGGAGAGATTAAAAATGGCAGGAACAGTATTTGCAAATACACTTCAGACACTCAGAAAAAAAAGAGGGGTGACCCAGGAACAGCTGGCAGCCTATCTTGGAGTAAGCCCTCAGGCGGTTTCCAAGTGGGAGAATGGCAGTTACCCGGACGGAGACCTGTTACCCAGGATAGCGGATTACTTTCAGGTCACGATAGATTATTTATACGGAAGAGACACAGAAAAAGTTTCTGTGGAGCAGATGGTAATGGATTCCATCAAGAATATTCCCGTGAACGAGAAGCTGGAACATCATGAGCATTTTGAACAGATTATGCGTTATCTCTGGGCAGCTCAGACAGGTTTTTGGGTAGAAAACAAAACCTATTATGACCGTTCCGAGCCTGAGGGGGACCATGTGGTGGCATCCTCAATTGCAGATGAAGCGGGATTTACATTTTTCAGATTGAATAAAAGCCTGGAATACTATGTGCTGATGAAGGAACCGGAGGAAGGGTTTGCCTCTTTCTTTCAGGTGACGGATCGTCTGGTAGAATTCTTTGCCTTCCTGGGGAAAAAAGAAAATCTGGAAGTGCTGCTATACTTATTGTCGCTTAAGAACGGGGAATGTGTATCCTGCTCCACGATATCAAAGCGGCTGGAAATCCCCGAGGAGACTGCCAAGGAGGCTTTGGATTACCTGAGTCTGCCTGTTGTGAGTAGCGGTAACCAGATGTTGCAGAATGTATGCCTGTTGGATGAGTACGACAAAAGAGAAAAAATATATGCTATAAATTTGCATACCGCTACCGCAATCTTGATTTTACTTGCAGGAGCAGATGGCTTTTTAAATCCACCGGGGAGCTATGCTTTGTCTGTCAGTGGAAGCGACAGAGCCTGGTTGGAGAGGGACAAGTTGAATTTTCTGAAAGCCAGGGGACAAAAACAGGATGAGAATAACAACAGGAAGAAATAAGAGGAAGGGGCTGGGACTGCAATGAGTAAGAGAAAAATAAGGCAGGATCAGATTGACAGGGAACAAAATCCGAATGAAAAGGAACAGGGACAGAAAGAAAAGAATCCACTACACAAGGAATATGGGCTGCTCAGCAATGTCAGATACGTTTTGACACACATGATAAAGCAGGACAGATTCCTTCTGTTTCTGATTCCCCTGGGGGTGATTTGCTCACCCTTTATGAGATATCTTTGGACCTTCTGGTCTAAGGTTATCATTGATATGATTACGGGAGACGGGAGTATCAACGGGCTTTTTTGGACCATGGTGGTGTTTGTGATAGCACAGCTTGGGACAACGCTGTTGAACACCTACTATGAAGCGGAAATCGGGTGGCGCTTTATCAGTGCCAGAATGAATATGATGATAGAGATGAACCGCAAGGCAATGATGATTGACTTTGAACATCTGGAAAATCCGGATGTGATGGATTGTCATCAAAAGGCACAGAATTCCTGTAATGGCAATTATTCGGGCGTGGAAGGGATGATGCGCCGCTCTGCCGGTTTCCTGACCTCTCTGTCGGTGGTGATTGTGGGAATTGTGATTCTGGGTACCATGAATGTGTTTGTGGTATTATTCATGCTGGTGCTTGCACTGATTAATTTCGCAATTACCAATTATGTGAATAAGGCAGCCAAGAAAAAGGTCTGGGACCCCCTCGCTACATGGTGGAGAAAGCGTGCGTATATGCAGAATACCACCACAAGCTTTGAGATGGCAAAGGATATCCGGATGTTTGGTCTTAGAGATTGGCTTAAGGAGAAGTATCTTCAACTGAATCAGGTTCGGTATGCGGCACAGATCAAAAATGGAAAGCTCTGGTTCTGGGCTTCCCTGTCCAGTAATGTGATGTGGTTTGTGTCGCAGCTGTTGATTTATGCCTGGTTGATATACTCTGTTGTGTACGGTGACATGACCCTTGGTAACTTCAGCTTATATCTGGCATCCTCCGGGACCTTTTATTCGTATATTTCCACCCTCCTGAGCGAAGTCGGCGAGCTTCTGGCAAAAAGCAGGGAGGTGGATGATTTTAGGAGTTTTCTTGATTTTGATGGTGGGGACAGAAATGTGACCGGAAAGAAATTGCCGAAGTATTCCGGGTATGAATTTGTATTTGAAAATGTTTCTTTTCAGTACCCAAAGGCAGAGCGTTATGCCCTGCGGGATTTGAATCTGACGATACATGCAGGCGAACGTCTGGCAGTAGTCGGCTTAAACGGTGCCGGAAAATCCACGATGATAAAGCTTTTGCTCAGACTGTATGAACCTACAGAGGGGCGCATTCTGCTAAATGGCGTGGATGTGCGGGAGTATGATAAGCAGAGCTACTATGAGGCTTTTGCACCGGTATTTCAGCAGGTAGAGCTGTTTGCCTTCCCTGTGGAGGAAAACGTATCCATGAAGGAGCCGATGAGAACGGATTCAAAGAAAGCTGAGCTGTGTCTTAATGCTGCCGGTCTGGGTGAAAAGCTATCCAGATTACCGGCAGGTGCAAAAACGGAATTGCTCAAGGTAATACATGAAGATGGAGTGGATTTATCCGGTGGTGAAAAACAGAAGCTTGCTCTGGCAAGAGCCCTTTATAAGGATGCGCCGGTGGTAGTTCTGGATGAACCGACTGCCGCATTGGATGCTCTGGCGGAGGCAAAGCTTTATCAGGATTTTGACAGGCTGATTGGTGAAAAAACAGCTGTTTATATCAGCCATCGCCTCAGTTCGACGCAGTTTTGCAGTCATGTCGCTATGTTTGCAGGGGGAAGAATGGTTGAGTATGGCACCCACGCCGAGCTTCTGGAAATGAATGGCGCATATGCGGAGATGTTCCGAATCCAGGCTCAGTATTATGTGGAAGACAACAGGAAAGCGGAAGGTGAGGTGACAGCAAATGGGGAAGCTTGAGAACAAAAAGAATCAGCAGGAAAAAGGGCATAAAAAGAAGGATCAGGCAGTCATAAAAAAAACACTCAAATACATGATAAAGACGGCATGGCAACAGAAGCCTTCCATATTCCTTATGTATGGGCTTCAGTTTGTGGCACAGTTGATACAAAAGATACAGATTGTTTTACTGCCCAAGTTTTTAATGGATGAGCTGATGCTGGTTATCGGCGGGAAAACAATGAATGCTCATGTTAAAAATGTAATCTGTTATGCTGCACTGATCTGCGGAATGAGTCTTATTTCCAATTTGATGAACAATATTGTATATCAATGGAGAGCCATATTGGAGGAGTGGTTTAACGAATATTTTGAAACCTTACTTGCGGATTACACCATGAAAATGGATTTTGAGCATACGGAGGATCCGGCGGTTTTGGAACAGTTGAACCGTGCGAAGGAAGGAATCGGCTGGTACAGTGGAGGGGTGACCGGCGTATTAAACAGTGTTTATGACATGATTCTGAACGTCACGGTTCTGGCAGGAGTCACTCTGGTCATTTCCATGACCTGTCCCTTGCTGTTGCCTGTTCAGGTCCTGGCCCTGTTTCTGATTACATTTTTGAACGCAAAGAAGAACAGAATTGAGATAGAGCAGCACAAGCAGCTTGCAAAGACAAACCGCGTGTTTGGATATTATTTTTACCAGCTGGCGGATTTTTCCTACGGCAAGGAAATCAGACTGTATGACAGTGGAGAGATGATGTGTCAGAAGGCCGGCAGCATCAACAAGGAAATGATTGCAACATGGAGAAACGGCATACGGAAGCAGCGCACCTATTCCTGGCGGATGGATATGGTGAATGCGGTGAGAGATGGCGTGAGCTATTTCTACATGGGGCTGCTTGCGATTACGAAAAGGATTACCATAGGTGATTTCTCCATGTGTGTGGCTGCTGCATCAGAGCTTTATCAGGGAATGTGGGGTATGGTGTATGCATGGCAGGAGATCGTAAAACGATGTATTTATGCCTGTCAGTTTTTAGACTTTTTAGAATATCCGGAAGCCCTCTCAAAGGGAGACAGAAAAGTTATCGGTGAGAAGCATATCATTGAGTTTTCCCATGTGAGCTTCCGTTATCCCCGTTCTGAGCAGTATGTGCTTAAGGATATTAATCTTAAAATCGAAAATGGGGAACATTTGTCGGTGGTTGGCTTAAACGGAGCCGGCAAGACCACCTTTATCAAGCTATTATGCCGCCTGTACGATGTGACTGAGGGGGAAATACTGATTGACGGGGTAAACATAAAGGAGTATTCCGAAGAAGAGTACCGAAAACTGTTTGCCGTTGTATTCCAGGATTTCAGGCTGTTTGCATTCAGCTTAAGGGAAAATATAGCCTTTGGCGCGGATGCGCGGGAGGAAGACATTAATCATGTATTGGAGCTGTCCGGTTTTTATGAGGATGCCAAAAAGCTTCCGGAAGGTCTTGATACAATGCTTTACAAGAGCTTCGACGAGCATGGAACGGAGCTTTCCGGCGGTCAACAGCAAAAGACGGCGATAGCAAGAGCATTGTACTGGAATGCCCCGATTGTCATTTTGGATGAACCCACAGCAGCCCTGGACCCCGTGGCAGAGTATGACATTTATCGTCACTTTGACTGCATGGTGGGAAATAAGACAGCAATTTATATCTCACACAGGCTCTCCAGCTGTAAGTTCTGTGATCGGATAGCGGTATTTGCGGACAGTACGATAAAGGAATATGGTACTCACAGCGAGCTTGTCAATAAGAAGGATGGTATCTATGCGGAGCTTTTTGCTGCGCAGGCACAGTATTATGTGGAGGCAATTTAGTATTGTGATTGGGAGCCGATGCAGTCACTGTAAGGGTAGACTGTGAGGCAGGTAAGGTATGGGGGACTTCTTGACTTGCAACTGTTGTCTGTAGGGCTAGGTTATTGTATAATAAGATATCAGGTAATATGTGCCATGCCTGCACATAGAAAGGGGTTTTAAGATGGCAAAATATGTATTAGGTTATACGAGACAGCCCATTGACAATGTAATATACGATCCAAGGCTGGCATACAGCCTGCATCTTGCATTCAGCAGTGACGGCATGCTGTACAGGGGACTGAATCACAATTCAGGTGTTTTGTTTTCCCTGGCAACAGAAAATGAAGATGGCGCCCTGAACCCCATGAGTTTAAAGAAACCATGGATTTTTATGCAAAAGGACGGGAAAGCAGCTGTGGCTGCTGTTCGTATCCAGGGAGATGGAGACGCAGATGAGAGCAGCAAGGGTTCCGTGCTTCTGTGGAGTAGTGAGGATATGCTGGCATATCAGGAATTGGGTACCCTGAAGCTTTCTACGGATTATGTGGAGAGCGTGAAGTGTGAGTATTGCAGGAAAACGGATCGTTATGTTTTGAGCTGGCGGGAGGAGAACGGAAGCTGTAAGCTTCTGGAGTCTGAGGATATCTTTAGCCTGATTCCAGATGCCACAGGGTTGACAGTCAGAGACCTGACCTTAGAAGAGTATGAGCAGCAGTGTGCTTCCGGATTGCGCGGGAATGAGACCCTGGAAGGAATGGAGGGAGCCGTGCTTCACAATGTGGTAGAGATTCCGGAGGGGATGGCAGAGCGGCTTTGCCGTAAACTGGTTACCCCGGAAAATACGGGAGTGACCTTCCCTGAAAGCATAGAAGTAAAAAGCCGGGATGAAATCAAGAATTATAAGGCCACAGTGATGTACAGTGACGGCTTGTCTGAGGAAAGAAGAGTGGATTGGGATTTGACGGGAGTAGACTTTGAGACTTCCGGCGAGTACCATATCAGCGGAAAGGTACATCAGGATCACTTTGATTTCCCGGTTGCGTTCAATCGTGCGGACCCCTGTATCGGTTATTGGAAGGGAAAATATTATTTTATTTCCACCAATGATACGGATCATGAACACACATTTTATGTGCGTGAGGCAGACTCCATTCCGGGGCTGGTAGATGCAGAGGATCATCTGATTTTGGATGCCTATACTTACGAGGGAATCGGAGGGCTTCTCTGGGCACCGGAATTCCATGAAATCAATGGTAAGCTGTACATATTCCATGCGGCGACACCCGGAGAGTTTTTTTGGGAGGAGAGCCATATCATGGAGCTTCGTGAAGGTGGCAATCCCATTTGCAGAGAGGATTGGTCAGCACCGAAGCGAATTGTAAGAAAGGACGGCAGTCAGTTGTGTGAGGCAGGAAAGGTGATTACCCTGGATATGACCTGCTTTGAATGGGATGGGGAATGGTATGCCATCTGGTCTCAGCGTGAATTTCTCCCGAAGGATTTGGGAGCATGGCTGTATATCGCTAAGCTGAATCCCGAAAAGCCCTGGATGCTTGACAGTGACCCTGTTGTTTTGTCCAAGCCGGACTACGGATGGGGCAACAATCACACCTTTGTGGAGGAGGGCCCCTTTGCTCTGCCCGTGAAGGATAAGTTGTATATTACCTTTTCCGCAGCGGCAGTGGATACCTCCTACGTGGTGGGCTATCTGGTGGCTGAGCATGGCACGGATTTACTGGACCCAAAGACCTGGCGTAAGAATAATTATCCCATTCTGACTTCCCGGAGTGTGGAAGGAGAATACGGAACAGGACATAATGCTTATGTTGTGGACGAGGAAGGGGTAATCTGGAATACCTATCATGCCAGACCGGGTATAGATGGAGTGCGAAGCAGCGGTGTCCGCAGGGTATATCTGGATATCGATGGAGCTCCCATGCTTGATGTGACGGAAGAGAAGGAGCTGAAGGAAGAGTACCGCAACGTAAAGACATTGTTGAGGGTTGTGGGTAGAAATTAAAAATAAGATGTTGTATTTTAAGACAAAAGATGTTACGATATCCCTATCCTTTAGGGAATAAATGGAAAGAGCACAATTTGTGTAAGGGTGAGGAAATGAGAATTCGATAGTTTGATTTAGGTGAAACACATATTTTGGAGAGCCTGTAACAATGGGTTTCTTTGTGTACGCTTAAATTGGATTATCGCAAGTATTGCTTCCTTTATCGTTATCCTTAGGATGAGTGCATATAAAGGTCATTTTGCGAGTCTGTTTTGTGTATGCGAAGCAGGCTCTTTTTTATCCGATGATGCGACCGGGAGGCGCGGTGACGCCGGTGGAAACGACCGGGAAACACGGTGGCATTCGGTGGAAATGACAGGGAGGTGGAGAATATGTCACAAATTCGTGTCAGCAATTTGACGTTTGCATATGAAGGAAGCTTTGACAATATTTTTGAGGAGGTATCGTTTTCCGTAGATACAGATTGGAAGCTGGGATTTGTCGGCAGAAACGGAAAAGGGAAGACCACATTTTTGAACTTGCTGTTAGGGAAGTATGAGTATTCCGGCAGCATCAGTTCTTCGGCGGTTTTTGACTATTTTCCTTATACTGTCAGTGAGAAGGACAGTGCCAAAACAGCAGAGGAACTGATGGAAGCCTGGAAGCCCGGGGTAGAAGGCTGGAGAGTTCTGTGTGAACTGCCGGCCCTTGGACTTGACGCTGATATTTTATACAGGTCCTTTCATACATTAAGCTTTGGGGAGAGAACAAAGGTGATGCTTGCTGTTTTGTTCTCGGGTGAAAATGACTTCTTACTAATTGATGAACCTACCAATCATCTGGATAGGGAGGCAAGAGCGCTGATCAAGGAATATCTGGCAGGTAAGAAGGGGTTTATCCTGGTATCCCACGATAGGGATTTGCTGGATGCATGTGTGGACTATATATTGGTGCTGAACCGCAGTTCCATTGAAGTTCAAGCAGGCAATTTTTCCAGCTGGTGGGAAAATAAAGAAAAGGCAGATTTGAATGCAAAAGCAGAAAATGAAAAGCATCTCAGTGAAATTGAAAAGCTGAGGGCAGCATCAGAGAGAGCAGCGAGATGGGCAGAGAAAAACGAGGGTACCAAGATAGGCTTTGATCCCGTAAGGGAGCATGACAGAAGTATAAGTACCAGAGCCTTCATAGGCGCAAAAACGAAGAAAATGCAGGCAAGGGTAAAGTCCTATGAGACCAGAATCACCCGGGAAATCGAAGAGAAGGAGGGGTTGCTTAACGATATAGAAGAGGTAGCTGAATTAAAGCTTATGCCCCTTAGCTTTCATAAAGACCGCCTCATAGAATGCAAGGATTTTTCCTTGAAATATAAGCAGGAGAGGGATCCGGTGATTGAGAAGCTGAGCTTTGAACTGATGCAGGGGGAACGGGTCTTTCTGAATGGTGAAAACGGATGCGGAAAATCCAGCTTAATCAAGGCAATTCTGGAAAGAAATCAATCAGCCGCTTTCGAAAATCCGGATTTTGAGGTGCATGGACAGTTGAATGTCCCGGCGGGTCTGATTATTTCCTATGTGAGTCAGGATACGTCCCATTTGAAGGGAGGTTTGAGGGAGTATGCTGAAAAGAGAAAGTTGAATTATACGCTTTTTTTGTCGCTGTTACGGCAGTTAGACTTTGAAAGAACGCAGTTTTCAAAGAATATGGAAGCTTTTTCGGAGGGACAAAAAAAGAAGGTTCTGATAGCAGCCGGTTTACTGACCCCGGCGCATCTTTATGTGTGGGATGAGCCACTCAATTATATCGATGTATTTTCCAGGATGCAGATAGAGCGATTAATCGAAAAGTACAAGCCCACCATGCTGGTGGTGGAACATGATGTGAGGTTTCGGGATAAGGTGGCTACGCGAGTGGTGGAAATGTAGAACCATGGAGCAGTTTGGAATGTGAAGGGGGACTGTGTATGAATTATTTTGTGGAAGGAATCCAGGGAGCAGGGAAGTCCACAATGGTCGGCAAACTGGCAAAGGAGTATCCGGATTACACTGTGTTTCGGGAAGGAGACTATTCGCCGGTGGAGCTTGCCTGGTGTGCATATGTGGGGGAACAGGAGTATGCCGACATCCTTGCCGGATACAATACATTAGCGGATGAAATCAAAGAAAAATCGGTGCAGGAAGGGGACAGGCGGATTATCTGTTATACCAGGATTCTGACAGATGTGCCGGGTTTTCACAAGGATTTGGAGCAATATGAAATATACAACGGACGCAGGTTGAGGGACGATTTTGAACGGATTGTGCTGGAGCGTTTTGCAGGATGGCAGGGGGAGAATCAGATTTTTGAGTGTTCTATATTTCAAAATATTATAGAGAATCAGATCCTTTATTATGAGATGACTGATGAGGAGATTCTGGAATTCTATCGCAAGGTCAAGCAGGCACTCTTGGGAAAAAAGTATCAGATTGTGTATCTGGAGGTGGAGGACATCCAAGCAGCGGAAGAAGTCATCCGAAAAGAGAGAAGTGATGAGCAGGGAAGGGAACTGTGGTTTCCTCTGATGATAAGCTATCTTGAGAGTTCTCCTTACGGAAAGCACCATAAGCTTCGGGGAATGGATGGACTGGTAAAGCATCTGGAAAACAGAATGAAGCTGGAAAAAAGAATCCTCGCGGAGGTTTTTCCGGAGCATGCAGTCATAAAGAGACGATGAGCAGTTACATTGGTTTTACACTGAACAGAATTAAATTATAACGGATAAGAAGATGGAGGAACAAAGGGATGAAAGTACTTGAATATTTTACGGCAGAAAACAGGGGGCACTGGCTTTCTCAGATAGCCAAATCAGACTGGGGTGCAGGACAGTTTTTGGCGCAGTTATTACGAGAGAATAAGCTGAAGGAAGCAGTAGGAGAGACTGCCCTTGTTCTGATGCTTACGGAGGAAGAAAAACTGGTGTCTTTTTGCACATTGGCACCGCTGGATGATATCCAGCCCACGAAACTGTCTCCCTGGGTGGGATTTGTATATACCTTTCCGGAGTATCGTGGACACAGATATGCGGGAGAGCTTCTTGATTATGCAGAGTGTCTTGCAGCTATCATGGGAAAAGAGGCTGTTTACATATCTACAAATCATGTGGGTCTATATGAGAAGTACGGGTATGAATTTTTTGAGACAGCAAAGGATATGGGAGGCGAAGATTCCAGGGTGTATCGCAAAGTACTAAATATGGATGGACCGGAAAAAGACAGGAGAATGGAAAAAGGCGGCGAGTACAAGGCAAAGATTGTAGCCGGCGCAAGGCGTGGAATCGATCCGGTGGCATATTGCGGCTTTTCCTGTAACCACTGTTTTCTGGGAGAGTGGTGTGGAGGCTGTAAGTCATGCTTTAATTGTTGTTCCTTTGGCACATTATTTGAAAAAGGGAAGTGTCCCAATGCAGCCTGTGCAGAGAGGAAAGGCCTGGAAGGATGTTATGTATGCAGCGAATTGGAGACCTGTAAGACAGGTTTTTATGCCGAGGACAATGATGGTGGCATTGCATGCAAAGCTCAGGCGATTTTTATAAAAAGGTATGGCAAGGAGCAGTTATTCAAGGTACATGACAAACTTCACGAAAAATATGATTTTAAGAAAACACAGGAAGTACTGGGAGAAGATTTGGATAAGGCCCTTGCAATTTTAGAGAGGGAAAGGGTTGACGAACTGTTCTGAAACATGGTGTGTGGAACATGGTTGTTTAGAAAAAAGTATGAGGTTGCTTTTTTTCTCAGTTACATTTATTCTGGGATAGATTATAACGAAAGGAGCGGTTTTTTGTATGAGAACAAGATATGTTATAGCTCGGTAGTCTGAGCTTAAATTTAAGAAATAGCTAAGCTCAGATGAATCCCCGTGAAAACATTAGGAGGATTGTAATGAGCTATGTTAGAGCAGAGGAAATTCTGCCCTTTGAATTAATAGAAACGATTCAGCAGTATGTCAGTGGAAAAAGTATATACATTCCCAGTAAAGAGAAGAAGGCATGGGGAAGCCAGACCAAAACAAGGCAATATTACCAAATAAGAAACAGTGAAATATGTGAAAAGCATGCTGACGGAATTTCGGTAAATGCACTTGCAGAGGAGTATTCCTTAACAGAAAAGAGCATCCAGAGAATTATAAGAACAATTGGCGGCGGGGATGTACCGAATAATGGTTGCGGATACAATTAAGGTATATCACCGATGCGGCGGATGTGGAAAGAAGCAGGTATTCCTTAACTCGGGAAGATTCAGAGTAAATGCCAATGGCAATCGTATAGATGTCTGGCTTATTTATCGATGTGCTAAATGTAAGCATTCGTGGAATCTCACCATCTATGAAAGGATAAAGCCTTCCCACATCTCCTCGGAAGAGTATGCTCTTTTTATGGAAAATGATTTTGAACTTGCTTCCAAATACGGAAAAGATATAGACTTTCTGAAAAGAAATCGTGCTGAATTTAAATGAGCTGACAGGCCGGGTTATGATAAGATAATCCGGCCTGTTTTTGTGGCTTTTTTATGAAGAACATATATGCTATAATAAGCTGAATAATTCCAAGAGGTAAAAGGGGTAGCGTGAGTGATGGGGGATAGTCTAACAGAAGAGAATATACAGGTTATCATTACTATCTCTGAAAAATGACAGTAACACAAAACAGGTAAGGCAGGGCAGGCATATGAAGACAAGGGAAGAAGCATTGGAATACGGACTTTCGTTTCCGGAGACATACCAGGAGGCTCCCTTTCACGACCCAAACTGGCAGTTGGTCAGAGTGAAGGGAAGCGGGAAGGTGTTTCTGTGGACCTATGAGAGGGACGGCTATGTGAATCTGAATGTAAAAGTATCTCCTGAATGGCGGGATTTCTGGAGAAACGCTTATACTTCCGTGATGCCGGGGTATCATCAGAACAAGGAACATTGGAATACGATTATACTGGATGGCTCTGTCCCGGATGAGGTGGTGAAACGGATGATAGCAGAGAGCTATGATCTGGTCACAGACAGTCCGGCAAAGAGAATTTACGAGGCGGTGAAAAGGATTCCGAAGGGGCATGTGGCAACCTATGGACAAATCGCGGAGATGGCCGGGGATAGGAAAATGGCACGAGCAGTAGGCAATGCACTCCACAAGAATCCGGACCCGGAACATATTCCCTGCTTCCGGGTGGTCAATTCCAAGGGAGAGCTGTCCGGAGAGTTTGCTTTTGGAGGAGCAGGGGCTCAGGCAAGGCTACTGAAAGCAGAGGGTGTGGAAGTGATTGACGGAAAAGTAGATTTAGAAAAGTATGGAATAAACTGAAATTTAGTAAAATTTGCTTGCGTTTTGCGCTTGATTCACTATACTAAAGTTAGTTGGTTTTTTAATTTACATGGAGAGGAAACGTAAGATGGAAAATGCCGGTGTAAATCTAATTCAGTTTGAGCATATCAAAAAGGTCTTTGACGGGGATACCGTGGTGGTGGAGGATTTTAACCTGGAGGTGAAAAAGGGGGAATTTGTTACCTTTTTAGGCCCCTCCGGCTGTGGAAAAACAACTATTCTCCGTATGCTGGGTGGTTTTGAAATTCCCACGGCAGGCAAAATCCTGCTGAATGGTGAGGACATCAGTAAGCTTCCTCCCTACGAGAGACCCATCAATACCGTTTTCCAGAAATACGCGTTGTTTCCACATCTGAATGTATATGACAATGTGGCATTCGGGTTAAAACTGAAAAAGCTGGATAAGAAAACCATGGACGAAAAGGTGAAGCACGCCCTTGAGATAGTTGACCTGGAGGGCTTTGAAAAGCGAAGCATACAGACCCTGTCCGGCGGACAACAGCAGCGAATTGCCATTGCCAGAGCCATTATCAATGAGCCGGAGGTACTGCTGCTGGATGAACCGCTGAGCGCCTTGGATTATAAAATGCGTAAGGAGATGCAGCTGGAACTGAAGAATATGCACAAAAAGCTGGGCATCACCTTTATTTTTGTCACTCATGACCAGGAGGAAGCGCTGACCATGTCGGACAAGATTGTGGTCATGGCGGATGGTGAGATTCAACAAATCGGCACGCCGGAAGAAATCTATAATGAGCCTAAGAATCTGTTTGTGGCAGACTTTATCGGTGAGAGTAATATTTTTAAGGGTGAGATGGTCGGTAACAGAAAAGCGAGCTTCTGCGGAAGGTCATTTGACTGTGTGGATGATTATGAGAGAGGTACCGTCATTGATGCAGTAGTGAGACCGGAGGATGTTGAACTGGTATCGGAAGAAGCGGGAATGATTACCGGAGAGATTCTGTCCTCTGATTTCAAGGGTACCTTCTACATCGTAGCCGTACTTTCGGGCAAAAATGAAATAGAAGTACATTCTCTGAAGTACTATGAACCGGGCAGCAGGGTAGGCATCAATATTGCTCCGGACAGCATTCACATTATCCCGTATGATGAGAGCATTAACCACTATGAAGGTGTGGTTGGGGAGTATGTGGAAGGTCAGGGAGTGAAGGTTGCCTTTACTGATTTTGAGTGGTTTGTGAATCCCAAGGAGATTTTCGGAGACGGGGAAATTGTTGAGGGTGCAAAGGTGGAGGCTTCTTTTAAGCCGGACTGTGCGGAAATCAGTGATGATGCGGAGGCAGGTGTTGTCACCGGAAACATTATTTCCTTCATCTATGTGGGCGATCATTATCGTTACACCATCCGCAGTAAAACAGAAGAAGATTACATTGTGGACGACGAGGATTTGTGGAATCAGGACGACTATGTATCCGTGAACATTCCCAAAGATAAAATGTCATACAGATTGGTGGGAGAGCAGTGATGAGAAAGCTTGGATTTTCGAGAAAGCAGCTGGCATTACCGTACGCACTGTTTCTGCTGCTTTTTGTGATATTACCGCTGTTTGTGGTTATCAGGTATGCGTTTACGGACGCTGCAGGGCATATTTCCTTTCATAACTTTATATCCTTTTTTCAAAGCAGCAAGACCATCGGAACCCTGATTTACAGTCTGGTGGTGGCTGTGCTGACAACGGTGGGATGTCTTTTGCTGGCATATCCCGTGGCCTATATTCTTGCCAAGGGAGCCTATGTGGGAAGACATACCTTTTTGATGCTGTTTGTACTTCCCATGTGGATTAATTTTACCCTGCGGATTACGGCGCTGAAGGAAATACTGACACTGTTGGAGGGGAATCTGGCACTGTATCCCTTCCTGAATACGATTCTCTGTATGATATATGATTTCCTGCCGTTTATGATTCTGCCGTTATACAATTCCCTTTCCAAGCTGGACAACAGTCTGCTGGAGGCGGCAGCAGATTTGGGCGCCAGGAGGTGGCAGATATTTGTCAGAGTGGTTCTGCCCTTGTCCGTTCCGGGAATCATCAGTGGCATTACCATGGTATTTCTGCCCAGTATGACCAACTATGTAGTTTTGGATATGATTTATAACAGCACCTATATTGTGGGCAGCCTGATCGGCAGCTATTTCAGCTCCTATGACTGGCATAACGGGTCAGTGGTGTCCATCATTCTGCTGTTAATCATTTGTGCCATAACCTGGATATCCAACCGATTTACCGGTGGGGAACAAGAGAGAAAGGCAGGTGTATCCCTCTGATGAAAAATATCGTACAGCATCTATGCATCGGCTTTGTACTGTTGTTTTTATATGCCCCTATTCTGATTCTGGTGGGCTACAGCTTTACGGATGCGGACATGATAGGGACGGCGGGTGCTTTTTCTCTCCACAATTTTGAAACTCTGTTTACTACGGAAGAACTGTTGGAAATGATAAAGGGAACTTTGCTGCTGGCACTGGGGGTGGCGGTTTTATCCACGATTCTGGGAACGATTGGGGCAATCGGTGCCTTTTATTCCAAGAAGGTGACACGGAGTGCTATTGAGCTTGCAAATCAGGTGCCTGTGGTGAATGCAGATGTTGTGACGGGATTCTCCATCTGTATTTTGATGATTGCGCTGTTTCATGTGAGAAAGGAAACCTTTATTCCTTTGGTAATTGGACAGACGGCGTTATGTGCTCCCTTTGTGTATCTTTCCGTTTTGCCCAGGCTGAAACAGATGGACCAACAGCTGTATGAGGCAGCACTGGATCTGGGATGTACTCCCATGAAGGCACTTAGGAAGGTAACCATACCACAGATTATACCCGGAATTTTATCCGGATTTATGACTTCCATAACATTGTCGCTGGATGATTATTTTATTGCAACCTACACCAAGCCTGCGACTTTTGATACCATCAGTACCTATGTGGTAAATGCCACCAGAGGGTCACAGACGGAGATTAAGACTGCACTGTGGGCATTGTCCACTTTGATATTTGTTGCTGTTGTGGGATTTGTGGTTATCATGAATATGAAGAACGAAAATTCACAGAATGGAGTAGCCGGTGAAAAGAGAGATTAAGAGAATAAAACAACTTTTTTCAGGTCTGTTTTTAGCATTAGCATGTCTTGCTGTATCTGTGGGATGCGGTCAGGAGGATAAGGATGTCATTATCCTGAGAGTCAGCAACTGGGAAGAATACATTGACCAGGGAGAGTGGGATGCAGAGGAAGCCATTGAACTGGAAGATGGTACTGTGATTCTCGGAGAGAACAGTCTGGTGGAGGATTTTGAGCAGTGGTTTTTCGAGACTTATGGGAAAAAAGTGGTTGTGGAATACTCCACCTTCGGCACCAATGAGGAATTGTATAACCAGCTTACCATGGGTGACAGCTATGATCTGGTGTGTCCCTCCGAATATATGATTATGAAAATGATGGAGGAGGGCATGGTTGAGCCCTATTCCGCTGAATTTTTTGACGAAGAGAACGAGAACAACTATTATGTGAACAACGTATCTCCTTATATTCGGGAAATGTTTGGCAATCTCGCTATCGGTGATAAGATGCTTGGGGATTATGCCGCAGGGTACATGTGGGGTACCTTGGGAATTGTGTATAATCCGGAGTATATTTCAGAGGAGGAAGCAGCTCACTGGCGTTTATTGCTCAATCCGGCTATCAGTAAGCGGATTACCATTAAGGACAGTGTGAGAGATGCTTATTTTGCCGGAAACAGTATATATAATGAGGCACTGATAGGATCAGCGGAGTTTATCAACAGTGATGAGTATAATCAGAGACTGTCAGAGATTCTCAATGCCACGGATAAGGATACTGTGGATGCAGTAGAGGAAATCTTAAGCAATATCAAGGATAATGTGTATTCCTTTGAAACAGACAGTGGTAAGGCGGATCTGGTGACTGGTAAGGTAATCGCCAATCAACAGTGGTCCGGAGATGCCGTTTACACCATGGACCAGGCTGAGGAGGATGGTGTATATCTGAACTATTCTGCTCCTGAGGAAGCGACCAACCTTTGGTTTGACGGTTGGGTAATGCTGAAGGCGGGAATTGACGGGAATCAGGACAGGCAGTTGGCTGCAGAAGCATTTGTCAACTATCTTTCCAAGCCTGAAAATGCAGTAAGGAATATGTACTATATCGGTTATACCTCTGTGATTGCCGGAGATGCGGAAGGAGCAATCCGACAGTATATTGACTGGTGCTATGGTGCAGAGGAGGATGAGGAAGAGGTGGCAGAATATGATGTGACCTATTTCTTCGAAGGTGCAGATGCCCCTACCGATGAGGAGTATGTGCTCATTGTGCCGAAGAATCAGACAAAACGACAGCTTTTTGCACAGTATCCAACACTTGATGTGGTGGAGAGAAGTGTGGTAATGGCCTGCTTTGACAAAGAAGGCAATGAACGCATTAACAGAATGTGGACCAATGTCAGATGCTTCGATATCGAAAAGTGGTGGAATGGATTGTTTTCCATATCAGCTACGGAAGGATAAAGCCGGATTTAGGTCAGGAGGACTGTTCATGGCAAAAAAGAAGAGCGGGAAAAAGAGAAATCCCGTTTATCGATTTATCAGATTTATGGTCTGGGTATTTTTTCCCAAATATACCCTTGAGGGAACCGAGAATCTGCCGGAGGAACCGGCTGTTCTCATAGGCAATCATTCCAAGGCAAATGGTCCCATTGCGCTGCAACTTTACAACCCCAGGGAGAGCTATACCTGGTGTATTGCCCAAATGATGCACTGTAAAGAGGTGCCGGCTTATGCGTTCGAGGATTTCTGGTCCCAAAAGCCCAAATATACCTTGTGGATGTATAAGCTTGTGTCCTATCTCATTGCGCCTCTTGCTTCCTTTGTAATGAGCCATGCGGATACCATAGGAGTGTATAAGGATAAAAGAATTCTGCGTACCTTTATGGAATCTGTGGAAAGAATGCAGGAAGGGGCTGACATCGTTATTTTCCCGGAGTGTTATACGGAACATAATAATATCGTGCATGAATTTCAGCGTGGATTTGTGGAGCTTGCAAGATTAAATTATAAAAAGACCCAAAAAAGTACTCCTTTTGTTCCTATGTATGTATGTCCTGCGTTAAAAAAACTTGTCTTCGGGAAACCGGTATATTATAATGCTGAGGCTGACCCGAAGGAGGAAGCGGACAGAATTTGTATGGAACTCATGGATGCCGTCTCGGAAATGGCTTATGCACAGCCCAGGCACAAGGTTGTCACATATAACAATATCAGAAAAAAGTATTATCCTGAAAACGTGAGAGAAGATGAAAAAGAAGCCTTATGATTATTCCAATCTGAAATTATCTACCATAACCAGCCCACAGTACCGACATTTACTGCTTTTGTTGGGGTGGGTATGGTATTTCGCCATGTATTACATTACGGAGCGATTTATTCCCGAGAGCCGGTGTCATGTGATTCATTGTGTGGTGGATGACTGGATTCCCTTTGTTGAATATTTTGTACTGGCCTATGTGTTCTGGTATGTGCTGGTGGCGGGATCCCTGCTTTACTTTTTGTTGTATGATGTGGAAAGCTTCAGACGGCTGCAGATATTCATTATTGTGACGCAGGTGATTGGCGTGAGCATATATATTTTGTGGCCATCTGTTCAGTATCTGAGACCCACAGAATTTGTGCGGGATAATTTCTGTACCCGGCTTCTGGCAGTGATATATAGTGTAGATACGCCTACCGGCGTGTTGCCGTCCATGCATGTGGCATATTCCCTTGGAGTCGCTTCTGCCTGGTTGAAAAAGAGGGATGCGAAGACCTCCGTAAAGGTCTTTGTGGTGGTGGCAGTGCTGTTAATCTGTATGGCGGTAAATTTTGTGAAGCAACATTCGTTTTTGGATGTAGTGGCAGCGATACCGGTCTGCCTGTTGGCAGAAGCAGTTGCGTTTGGAAAAAGCTATTGGTTGCCAAAGTGGAAGAATAAGAGAGGTACCTGATGATATGAGGAGATGGGGAGACAGAAGAGACGGAACTTTGCTGAGAGATATTGACTCCATGCATTATATTATGCCCTTAATGTATCCCAACCGATGCGATAATGAGGCATACATTACCATGGATATAGAGCTCGATGGCCTGGAGAGTTTTATCAGGAAAAATAATGAAGGACGTTCTGCAGAGGAACAGTATTCGATATTCGGGATTATCATAGCAGCAGCACTGAAGACAATTTATAAACGTCCTCAGATGAATCGGTTTATTGCAAATAAGAATATGTATCAGAGGAATGGTCTTTCCGCTGCTTTTACCGTAAAAAAAGAATTGTCGGATGATGGCGAGGAGACTTTGGCGAGAATTGTTGCAGATAAGGATGATACGCTTGAAACTATTCAGAAACAGGTAAATGATCAGATTCGTCTGTGTAAAGAGCAGGATGATGCCTCTACGGAAAGTATGAATTTTATTCAGAAACTTCCCTTTAAACATTTTATCGGCTGGGTGGCACGATGGGCAGACCGGCACGGCTGGATGCCTGCGTCGGTGATTGCCACTGACCCTTATCAATGCTCTGTGGTATTGACCAATCTGGGCTCTATCGGAATGAATATCGGGTATCATCACCTCATGAACTGGGGAACTACCTCCATATTCGTTGTTGTAGGCAGAAAGCTCACGGTACCTTCCTTTGACCGCAAGGGAAATCTCACCATGAAGCGTATTATGAAGCTTTCCTTTACCATTGATGAGAGAATTTCAGACGGTTACTATTACGCAAAGAGTCTGAGTCTTTTGAAACGCCTTGTTGAAAATCCGGAGCTTATGCAGAAGAGAATTGAGGAGTAGATAAATCACCTTGAGTAATTGAAAGGAATGGTGGATGAAAGAGAAAAATAGCCTTCTTTGAAATATACTTCAAAGAAGGCTATTTGAGGTTTCAGCTTTATTACCTTACCAGGTTCTGGAATTCAGCTCTTTAAACTGAGCAACCGTGGGAACATGGGAGTTCAGACCGCCATCCACGTTGACAATCTGACCTGTCACATAAGCACTCTCGTCGGAGGCAAGATATACGCACATATGTCCGATATCCTCAGGGCATCCGTAGCGGTTAACCATGATATTGTTCAGGAAGATATCCTTCAATGCCTGGGGTACATGGGCTTCATTCTGGGGTGTAACAATCAGACCGGGACGAACGCAGTTGCAGCGGATATTCTGTTTACCGTACTGCAGAGCGGTGGATTTTGTCAGCATATCCACTCCTGCCTTTGCACAGGCATAAGCGGTGGAACCTAAGTCTCCTCCGCAGGAGGCCATGGAACCGATATTGATAATAGAGCCGCCGGCTTCATTTTTTGTCATATAGGGCAATGCGCACTTGGTGGTATAAAAGGTGCCGCGCATATCACTTTGGAATACGGCATCCCACATTTCCAGAGTAAGCTCATCCACGCGTCCATCCTTCAGCCCAACATTGGCGGCATTGTTTACCAGTATATCGATCTTGCCATATTTTTCAACCGTATCTGCCATGAGTTGCTCAATGCTCTCGGTAGCAGTGATATCCATAAAGTGATAGCTGGCCTCCCCGCCTTCTGCAACGATGGTGTCCACTACAGCCTGGCCCTTTTCCTGTCTGCGTCCGCAAATGACTACCTTTGCACCCTCAGACGCAAATAATCTGGCAATTCCAACACCGATTCCGCTGGTAGAACCCGTAACAATAGCTACTTTTCCTTTTAGTCTGTCCATATCTGGTTTCCTCACTTTCATTTCTTTGGCGGGGTTGTGTCCCACTTTTCCAGTATAGTATATCACAAATAAAAACATTTAGAAAGCCTATAAATGAAGAAGCCGTAAAACAGTTTGTTGACAAATGAATATATAGGGTATATTATGATATATAACAAATGTTACGAAACATCAGTTGCATAATGAGAAATGGAGGAAAAATCGCAATGCCGCCCAAACCGAAATATACAAAATCTGAGATTATCCATACAGCTTTTGAAATGACAAGAGAGGCAGGTATCGATTCTGTGGTGGCAAGGGCTGTGGGGAAAAGGCTTGGAACCTCTTCCTCACCCATTTTTACATTTTTTGGCAACATGAATGAACTGAAGGAGGAGGTAGAAAGGCTGGCCAGACATCGGTTTCGTGAATATATGCTGGACATCCTGGATTTCACTCCGGCGTTTAAGGAATTTGGCATGCGATGGGTGAGATTTGCTGCAGAAGAGCCAAACCTGTATCGGTTACTGTTTTTGTCACAGCACAATAGCGGAAGTCTGTTGCAGCAGTTTCAACTGAACTTTGAGGATATTCTGGTTTCGATGGTGAAGGAAATAATGACCGAATTTCAGCTTGGCGAAGCGGCTTCGCTGGACCTCTTAAGTCAGATGCTTATCTTTGCCAACGGAATCTCTGTACTGATGCTTTCAAATGCCGGTGATATTTCGGAAGAGTCTGTCAGCTATTCGCTAAGTAAGATGTGTATCGGGATAGTGATTACAGACAAGCTCATTGATGGAACCTTCGAGCTGCCGCGGGCAAAAGCGATGGCTGATTCCTGCAACAGGGGAATTCAGCCTGTGAAAAAAACAAAATGAGATTCGGTATTCTGAAATTAAAAAAAAATGAATAGTCGATGAAAGGAAAATGGAGAATGAGAATCAGAGAATTGACAGTGAAAGACTTAACTGCTTGTGCAGAAATCCTTTGCGCAGTATATAATAACGAGCTTTGGATGTGCAGATGGACGGAAGAGACAGCAGTAAACTATTTAAAGGATTTTTATGACCACAAGAAGTTTGTGGGATATGTGGCGGAAGAGAGTAATAAAATTATAGGTGCGTTATTTGCCCATGAAAAGATTTGGTGGAATAATGATGAGGTGTTTATAGAAGAAATGTTTGTATTGCCCCAAAGGCAGGGACAAGGAATCGGAACTGCGCTGTTAAAAGAGACAGAAAATTATGTCAGGGAAAGAGAATTGGCGGGAATTACCTTATCCACAAACAAATATGCACCGGCACCGAAATTCTATAGAAAAAACGGATTTCAAAACTGTGAGCATGTATTGTTTATGGCGAAGGAAATCTAAGGCTTTGTGGAGTTGTTTGAATACGAAACCTGAAAATGGTAGTGTCAAGTAAGTTATGAAAAAACAGAGCCAACGAAATAGGCTCAATTGAA
>JBJENR010000145.1:1358-7443 GCA_051880315.1 Acetatifactor sp. | reverse complement strand
CCATAGCTATCAAAAAAGAACCTCCGCCTGAGAAAACGCCTTTCAATACAACAATCTCATAGGTACTCTTATCAGAGATCATTCTCGTGCAATTATTCTCCAATCCCCAGCACGATGTTGCTAAGATAACAAATAGTGAGCCATAAGAAAATTGAAAGCTTCCACTTACTTCCAACGAAAGAATAATACTTGAAAGAGTGATAAAGGCTACCGCAGTCCAAAGCTCTCTTGACACAGCTTCCTTAAAAATCAAAAGTGCTATAACTGTTGTCGCAACAATTTCAAAATTGCCAAGCAAAGAGGCATTCGATGCAGTGCCAATGCTGATACCAATCATAAGGAATATCGGAGCCAGAATATCCAAAACTATCATGCCGATTGTATAAGGCAAATCCTTTTTGGTAAGTCTCTCAGTTTTGTTTTCCTTCCTGATGTGGAATAAATACATGATTCCTACGCCTAAGCCTGCACCCATGTATAGAAATGCCGCCATGAATGTGGCCGGCACATCATGAAGCAAAATTTTTGAAAAAGGCGTATTTATTGCATAAAATACCGCAGCCAACAGGGCATAAATAACTGCTACGACACTTTTATTCTTTGGCACTTACATCATCTCCTTCACAAATTTTAATTTTCACTATTTTTCATTCCATTACGCAATGGTATGATACGCCTCCGTCAAATTCGGGGACCCTGCCTTCATATCCACCACTACCGGCCCCGAAATCTGAATGGAATTGCCACCACAATTGATTGCAAGTAAGTTTTTTGCAAGAATCCGGTCTCCAAACCGGATTTGATTCATCGGGTCGTAAGCGCAGACATAGCCTTCGGCTGAAGTCCTGACAGTATTATGAGCAAAAAAATCATCAAATTTTCTCTGAAGCATCTTTTTTGTCTCGATCAGTTTCTTCTCTACCTCGCAGATTTCATTGCCGACTTCTCGTTCCAAAAGCCGCATCAGTGTTCCGGAAAAATATGCACACTTTCTCACATCAAACAGAAATTCACCATTTCTCAGCAAATCGGCATAATCTTCCAGTCGCTTTTCATACTTCTCCGGTGCAAGTGCTTTAAGTGCCAGCGTTCCACAACACTCCGCCTGCCCTTCCCATCTTTCAATCAATTCTTCCTGATTCACAAACTCGGACAAGCTCGCCTTACGATTTTCGCGGCTTGCCAGCACGGAATGATAAAGAGCTGTTTTCCCGACTCTGTCCGCATGCACCGATGCCGCAAGAAGCTCGTTTTCGGTCTGACGGGATATGTGATTTCTGACATCGTCGGGATATTGCAGAAGCACCAAGTCGTTCGGTGCATTGCTCTCCATCCCGCTCTCGCGCTGAAATGCGTGGAACATCTCGTGTACGATACCCGCCGTGAATGTATCAACATCATAGGACCTTGTATCCTGATCAACATGCCAAATTGCGATATGCTCGCCCTCAAAAAATACCGTGGTATTCCCAAAGAAGCCCTGCTGTGGAATGACTCTGTCCGCAAAATAAATTGATTCATCGTTATATAGGGCAAATGTAAATGGATGAAATCCCGGATAAATGCTCTCAAAATCAATCTTGGCTAAGGCCTTTGTAACATCATCATAAAGTTTTCTCATAACTCTCCTTTCTCGGCAAGAAGCCAGGCGAAATTATCTGATATCCATGCTTCCATGATAACAGAGGTATCCGCATTTATTCAATTTGAAAAGAGAGTACTTTTTCATAGTACCTGGTGACCGTGAAATCAGTCGCTTTACCAGACTTACACGTCTAGCTCGAGATATATCTTCCTCACATTCTCCTCACTTCCCGTCAGTATAATCCGTTCGTTGCCATTCCGCTTCATGTAACGGAATTCCACACCTCCAAATGCGTTGACCAAGTTACATAACCTCTCCACCAGTATCTGCTCTGCCTCACCATCCACACATCTATCAATGATGATACAGGTCGAATCGACCATCTTCCTGTCGTCCTTGATAAAATCAAAAAGAGGGGCGTTACTCTTCGCCTTGATCGCCGGTCCGACATACGGATTTTCAAGCATATCTACGAAATCATCACAAGTAAATACCCACTTCCCGCCCTTTTTCTCCCCATGAATCTGCCCTTCAGCAAGATAGTTGCGAATGGTCCGGGTCGTCAAACCGCTCATTTTGGCAACTTCATTGATTGTGTATTTATCCTTTTTCATACAACACCTCTCGAATCCAGTATTCCCGACAGCTTAGGTTTATAACTCGCAAATCGTCTTCACTTTTAACTGTGTAATAGTACTGTTTGCTCTTAATTCGACCTTATCGCTTTTTATATCTCTTTTAATCTCATTCCCCATACAGCTCTTTCTGAATTTCTTTTGCTTCTTCCGAGAACGTAATTGTATGAAGATAATCTTTTACCTTAATTTCAATCACTTCAACAGGCTTTACCTCTGTTCTTGAAATCCATTCCCAATTGTCAACAAGCTCAAAGGATTCCGACGGCAAAACATAAATATATCCTTTCCCCTCAGGGTCAATGGATCCATATCTCAGGTAACTCCTGATACCATCAGAATCAAAAGCAAGTCTCCCCTCCGGCGAATCAGGGTACCATCTGAAAGGCAATGCAAACGGAATCACTTCTTCCATTGTTGCTGCGGCATAGATAGCCAGTTGTGCTT
Source organism: Acetatifactor sp. (assembly GCA_051880315.1). Classification (GTDB taxonomy): domain Bacteria; phylum Bacillota; class Clostridia; order Lachnospirales; family Lachnospiraceae; genus Acetatifactor. The sequence continues at coordinate 4,776 of JBJENR010000145.1, read as the reverse complement.
CCGCTTCGCACATTCCATGTGCTTGCTGTGGCTTAACAATATCAAATCTGTATTGGCTGCCATGATATACATACTTTGGTTTTTGATTCATATCAGTCAATAACTGAATCCTCCTTATCCTTCAAATATCTTTTTGAGCCTTTCCAAAAAATCATTTGACATATGTGGCATAGATGGAATGTGAATAAACAAAACAGGACATTTCATTTTTCTCATCATATAAAAATATGCCTCGTTACATAAATACGTAGTAGGGGTTTCCGATATAGTGTATGGAACATCATGCTGTTTTGCCCGATATAAATATGGTGTTAAGTCCATTAATGTGAAGAGTTGGTCACCATTCTTTTGTGCAATTCTATCGAATCTTATCGTTTCATGCAAATCCTTATCTAAGCCAAACATGATTATTTTTTCATAGGACATTGGTAAGCTATCAATATCACGTCTAACACCTGTAAATGAATTGGTAATATAAAATGTCTCCGCGTTCATTTGCCTGACAAGCTGATATGATGAGTTATTTATCCCTCGAAATGCAACATATAATACCTTCTCCATCCTATAAGCTAAATCTCCCGTTTTAATACTCTCTTCAAATCCTCATAGGCCTCTTTTATCCACTGATGAGGCATCAATAACAGATTATGGTCAAATTGATATTTTATATAAAAGTAACAAGCTTCATCCAATGATTCACCAGCCTTACTTTTTAATAGATCATAATATGGCGGTACACCTTTTTGATCCCAAGATATTTTGTCCGCAATGAATAGTACCTTATCATACATACCGGCATTTTTCTTTAAGGTTGTATGACACTCTATCGCATCCAATATATCCCTGTCTCTGATATCAAAATATTCTCTTGCTATTATTTTGGAAATCCTTTGATGTAACAGGAAATGATATTTTTCTTCCGCAGGATCAATTTCTAAATTGCGTATTTTTGCTGTTTCATACATTTCCTGCGGAGTCATTATTGCACTAATATCGTGAAGTAGTGCAGCAAGTTCTACCTTCACAATATCTAAATCATATATTTTTGCTAACCATACTGCTGTATCTGATACCTTTTCCACATGCCTAAGTGTATTTTCTTTATGACTGCTTAGGTATTTATTTTTAATCAACTCAATTGCGGCATATTCTGCCATATTAATCTCCCTTCCTCACTACTGCTCCATTATAACGACATCTGTGATAATCGATTTTGCTCACCTCCCCGTTATCCCCATTATAATACCATTTTGAGTAAGAGAGTTGATAAAAATTGCGAATTGCCCTGAATAACTTTTATCATACTTATTCTGTACAAGCTTGGATTCCTTTCCACCACCCCAATCGTCTACGATAGAGCCAGGTGCATCCATTCTGGTATGGTAAATAGCAAGGGAAAACCTACAGCTTTTTCTTTGCAATATTTTTATATACGTTTTTCTTGAAATCGTTCTTTGAGTGAAAGAATTCACTTTCTGACCTTGTCAATACATTCTTTTGTGCTATCGCTTCTACTGTACAAATCAAATCTGCTGCCTGTGATAATTTATACTGATTCGTCTCTATTTTTCTAAATTCCACATTCGAAAACATGGTATTAAACACAGACACAAGAATCTGTGCCAACTCAACCTGTCCATAGTCATAGTAAATCATAATTTTATCAAAGGAAGAAAAATATGTATCCTTTGCCCGCAGCTGATTTACAATCTCTTTTGTCAATTTATCCGTATAAGCCAGCTTCGATTTTTCTGCACAATCTCCTTGATTAATCACTGGACAGATATATTGAATATCCAGCATACGAGTAAAATGATACAGTGCATTAAATAAAGCTTTTCTTTGTTCTCTTAAATCATTTATATAGACACTTTCACGTCTAATTAACGGTCCTGTATGAATCGTATGCTTCGGATAGCCCCAATTGCTTATCTGCCTTTCCAAAGCTTCAATGTTTTTTGAAATATCTATTTCCTGATTATGTAATACCATTGCAACATAATAATTCGGAGATGCCGGATTATATTGCCCAAAATCTCCGGATTCATCTATGAAAATGCTAAGTACTTTTTCTTTCATGTAACCGCCCCATTAATGTATAAAAATGGCGGGGTAAATCCCCGCCAGCCGGTGGACCAGGACCTTGCGGTCAGCCCAAGTATTAATGCACTTCGTGCAACAGATTCATATCTGTATGAGTATTATATGTTGTTTTCCACAAAATATCAACTAGTTTTTCAATATTTTCTGCTCTTAATCAATAATGAATATACATCCTTGTCATTTCCGGTTCTCCGTCTCCCTGCACCATGCAGAGAAATTCCCAGCCATATCTTTCATAAAATCCGATATGATTCGTTATCAGGTAAACCGGTGATATTCCTTTCCCTTTCAGATCTTCCACAACCGTATTGAGCAGCTTTCCGGCGATTCCTTTACCCCGATGTTTTTCTTCCGTAAATACAGCACAGATGTTAGGAGCGAGGTCTTTTCTGTCATGAAAATCATTTTCTATCACTCCCATGCCTGCAGCAATTTCCCCGCCACAAAGGCAAAGGTACCATCCGTACTCTGTCTCTTGATTCAGATACGCCTCCATGCATTCCAGATAGGCCTCCCTGGGCACACCCCATTTTGAGTGAAACCACGCTGCGGCTTTGTCTTTCAGCTCCGGTTTATCCCTGAGTGTAATAAGGGTGTATTCTTCCGTTTTCAGCATAGTTTTTTCTCCTCTCTCCATGACACACTACGATTTTTATGGAAACCGTCTCTTACTTTATCGTAAAATCAGTCCACTCAACATGATTGTATTGCATGACATCATCAGCGAGCCTCATACCCAATTTTTCATAAAACGGAACTGCGTCTTCATTTGCAATAAGGTATACCGCAATATCCTTCTCCCCACCGGCTATTTCATGTGCTGTTTTCATTAGTTTTCTACCTATACCTTGCCCCTCATAATCTCTGTCCACACCCAAATCAGTGACATAAAGCCAATAGCTAAAATCCGTCAGTCCAAACAGCACTCCCACGATTTTGTTTTCCTCATTGCGAGCGACAAGGCTGATGGATACATTCTTCACCAGCTTCTCAATTCGTTCTTGAAATCTTTCTTTCGGATACTGTGACCCAAGATTGGTTCTCTTCAAGAAATCAATATATTCCTTGGCAGTTATTCTCTCTTCCCTATATGATATATTCATAACCTCTCCCTTAGTGTTTGATCTATAATCGTTGGCTTGCTCCTTACTTCTACGGCCGTTTTCTCTCTTCTCTGATTTCCAACCGTAGACTTGCTCCTTTCTCTACGGTCGTTTTCCCTCTTCTTTGATTTCTAACCGCAGGCTTGCTCCTTTCCCTACGGTCGTTTTCCCTCTTCTTTGATTTCTAACCGCAGGCTTGCTCCCTTAACTAC
>JBJENR010000145.1:0-1258 GCA_051880315.1 Acetatifactor sp. | reverse complement strand
ACGGTCGTTTTCCCTCTTCTTTGATTTCTAACCGCAGGCTTGCTCCCTTAACTACAGGTGTGTTCATCCTTATCTACATAAGCATCGCTTTCGGAATAGTTCTCATCTCACATTCATAAGTCTGTTCCTCCGATTTGGATAAAAAAGCATACATCAATCCATGCTTTTCTTCTTTTGAAAGATAATGAAAATCTCATGGCAACTTATGTTCGTTGTTGATACTCCTTTATTCAATAGAAATTACCTTTCTGTCCCAATTCTCATATTTTATTTTCCCCCACGCTTGTAAACATGTCTATCAATATTCCCTGCCATCCTATATGCCATTTGTGAAAACTCAGCTATTCGCTTCTCTCTGTTTTCATCATTTCCGTAACCTCCGGTCATTTCATCAAAAGCATATACTTCGCATTTCTTTGTCTGATTTCTGATTCTGTCGCCTACCATAACCGTTTTCATTGTTTCAAGCTGTACTCTTCGGCCTTCATCCTTCAAAGAACCGCCCATCGTCACAAGAAAGATTGCTTTGTCCAATATTTTCATAGCAGTCCGGAAATCCGGATAAATGAATACATTCTTGTCATAATGTTTCTATTTATAATATGGACACCTTTCCCTGATACACTGAGCATTCTGATCAGAATATTCACACTGTATCTGTTCATACTCTAATGTTACTCCATAATGACTATTTACATATTCAATACCGTTCTTAAAGGCTATCATTGCATCTCTTTTACAGCATCTTGGACCGTTTATCTTTCCTAACTCACCGATTGCATTAGAAGTAAATTGCATATGGTTTCCCCAGGTACCATCTGTTGAAAGTGGTCCTGTTCCATCAATAATGGATAGGGCTGCTCCGATCGAGGTAATCGCTCCGCATATTCCCCACAGCCCACACATGGCTCCCGGCATTCTCAGTCCTTCTGTCATAAGCTTTTCCAGTGCACTATCAATGTCAATGTTCCCACCTGCATTTTTGTAAGCCACAAGCAAACACGCTCCATCTAATACATGATGCTCCGGTCCATGAATACTCACATATTCTTTCTTTGCAATCTTCTTAAAAATACGAATGGGATTTGTTCCTTCTTCCTGCTTAATGTCTTTTATGATTAATTCTGCTTTTTCTTCGATTGTCATATATCCTCCATTACTTTGTGTATATTATAGTATTTTCGAACCATTAGCAGTCAGCCTGAATTTCACTCCAAGCAGTTCTGCAGCACCACGACACATCATCATTCTGGTAAGG
>JBJENR010000144.1:0-2212 GCA_051880315.1 Acetatifactor sp. | reverse complement strand
CTCCCTGCAAATATGCGAAAACAACAGGTGGATACCATTCGTTTAAAGCTGATAAGCATCATTTTTTTCCTGTTTCTTTCGCTTATATCCATCAAAAAGAGATTGTATGAATCCCACCAAATACTCACCTCACAATTTCATTCCACATATCAAATCACTGCTGTATTCCCAATTTATCCACGGATTTTTCGTTTTTATTTTTAGTTTCGGTGCTGTTTCAATCTTTTATCCCAGGTTTCTCATAACCTCTATCTTCTCATATTCCCCGGTTTCCGAATCAATAACAATCATCGCAGACTCTCCAATCTTTATCAATGTTACCATCAAAAGGGACTGCATTTCTTCAAGCGCCTAAAGTGTACTTCTAAATTCACCTACCGCTTTATTCTAATAAGTGCCGTCGGTGATTTTGCATTTCCATCTCTATAAACGATATCCTCATTAATCAACGGATTTAGTACTTCCGCCAAAAACTGACTTCTACTCTTATATTTTGTATATGCCTGAAGTTCTTTTACAGATTTCGGTCCTTCTATTTTTAGTATTTCCACTATTCTTTCTGCATCTGATACCACATCATTATCAGTCTCTACTCCATTCTCTTCGTAAAGCTTATCATACAAACGCAGATTCAAAAAACCAGGATATATCGATACAACTGGTTGCAAGTGTTCTTCACTATCTTTATAACTTTCAATCATAGTCTGAAAGCCTGTACCACCACGTTCCATTAAGTTTGCTTCATCCAGACACGCCGCTATTATTGTATTTCTACGTATAGAAGGAATAGAGCCAATAGGATATTCTTCATAGTTCTTCGGTAACAGCCATGATCCTGGTGATACGATCTCTATTCTGTCGCAATATATATCTACATCTATCTGGGTACCAGCTATAGAATAGTCCCTATGAGCTACTGCATTTACAAGGGCTTCTCTAATCGCCTCTTTCGGATATGATCGAATTTCCTCACGACCACCGTTTGGAGTCTTTTGCCATCCTGTCTTCGTATTTCTTTCAATGAAATTGATTGCATCCTGAAAAACCTTAGCCAAAGATCCTTTAAATCTTTCGTGATCCAATACGGTTCCTGTCTTTTGTTTCCCCTTCCAAAGCCGACAGCATAGCAAGGAATCATCTCCATCATAATCGTCACCAAACATGATAAAACCAGATTTTGCAAAGCCCTCTTTAGATACAATTTCCTCATTCTGTAAATCCTTTAATGTTGGAGCCGACGAATCTTCCCTGTACTCCCTGCATACTTTGATATATTCCGTCCATTTCTTTTCATCGTACTTTATCTCCGTCGTTTCATTATCTACACCAAACTTCCTTTTATGCAAAGCAATTATTTCTTCCGGTGTAGCAGGCGGTGTATTTCCATCACCTTTAATATATACGGTCTCATTAAAATCACCCTCTCGATATCTTAAGATTGAATCCGCTTGGATGACATTGACCGCCAAAACAAAGCGCTCTGCATTCGCATCAACACTCCTCAACATATACTGAACCCTTGCATGCGGAAATATATGTCTATCGTTAATCGTAGCAATAAGATTTTTTGTCTTATCAATTTCGTCCAAGCTAATACCAAAAGCCTCGCCTTCATTCGAAACTCCGACAAACATAACTCCACCTTTTCCGTTTGCATATCCAACAATTGTTTTAGCCCATTTAATAGGTTTGTCAGGATTCAAAACTGTCTTATATTCATAATCTAAATCTTCCGATATTACATCCGGAAATAACTCACGTATATGCATCTTGGCACCTCCTGCAGTCTTATGTGATAAACATATCAAACATTTCGGAACATTGCAACAACATTTCGGAACATTTTGACGACATTTCAACTTCACATGAATACTAAAATTAGAATTAACATAATTACGCTATTTTACTCTGAATACCGAGAATGCACCGAGCAAAAGATTACAAAAGACTTTTGGGTAACATTTTGGTGCATCGTAATGTTCATACTCCTCAGCTTCCATCTCGCGACTGCACATGCAACAGTTCCATATAAACAAACCGACATTTTTATGTAAACGAAAAGAAGTCCCCGAAGGAACTCCTTTCACCACAAATCATATTCATTTTTATCGAGGGCAGTCCGGTTAATAAATCAGTATGTTCCAGTTGCTCTACCACTCTGGTAAGGGAGGTGTCCCCGCTCAGCAGCTCCCCGTAGGTGCCATAGGTATAG
>JBJENR010000143.1:0-2221 GCA_051880315.1 Acetatifactor sp. | reverse complement strand
TGAACCGCTACCCGTCAAGAGGACAGTGAAAAAATAAAAAGTTTTCCCGGCCAGCAGCCATTGCTGCTGGCCGCTTTTTATGCAGCCAGAGACAGCTGGTGCTTTTCCAATGGTGTTAGGACGCCTAAACTGCGCTGCACCCGTCTGGTGTTGTAATAACGGATATAGTTCTCAATCATCTGGATGAGTTCCTGCTTACTGGTAAACCGCCTGCCGTAATAGCGTTCCCTCTTCAGAATGCCCCAGAATCCCTCCATGGGGCCGTTGTCAATGCAGCGCGCCACACGGGACATACTCTGTGTCATTCCAGCTTGCTGAAGTTTATGGTGAAATGCCCTGCTGGTGTACTGAAAGCCTCTGTCACTATGGAACAAAGGATGGGCATCCGGATTGGCCTTAACAGCCTTATCAAAAGTCTTGTAAACGAGTGGATTATCGTTTCGTTCGCTGAGAACATAGGACACAATACGCCGGTCACAGAGGTCCAGGATGGCACTTAGATAGAGCTTATGTACCTCAAAGCCCTCATACCATTTGAACTCTGTCACATCGGTCAGCCATTTCTCATTGGGCTTTGCGGCGTGGAACTGACGATTCAGAAGGTTTTCCGCAACATACTGAGGGTTCTTGGCCTGCCTGGTGCAGCCATGGTTATTGTATTTCACAGTGGACCGTATATCTCTGGCCCGGCAGATGCGCAGCACTCTCTTGTCATTCACATGGATACCATAGTCATGACGCAGATCATCATTGAGCCTTCTGTAACCTTTATCCGGGCTTTCCTCGTGGATCTTTTCGATCTTGTCAGCCAGATGTTCATTCTCCGCAGCTCTGCGGCTCAGTTTCCCGGAAGCCCATTTGTGGTAGGCGGAACGGGCCACATGAAGCAGCTTGCAGGACGCTTCAATGGGGAATCCCGGTTCCTTATGGCACTCTTTAATGGCCATGTATATATGACGCTGCCTTACTTCTGAGAGGCATCTCTCCTCTCTACCTCGTCCAATTTTTTTAGCAGGGCGTTCTCCATTTCTGCCAGATACAGCTTGTGCTTAAGCTGCTCAATCTCAATCTGTGCCTGTTCCAGTTCGGTACGGGGAGTCTGGTCTTTCTTGCGGCGGCCTCGCCGATCCTGCAGTCCTGCTTCTCCCATCTCCTCAAAGCGAAGTGTCCATGTGCGAACCTGCTGGTAGCTTACTTGATACTTCAAGGCCATCTCGCCGTAGTTCTTCCCGCTGGCTATGCAGTCGTTGACGATTTGAATGCGTTCCTCCAAGGTGGTGTCTCGTCCTTGCTTCATGTAGCTTCCGCCTCCTGAATGTTTTCTGGAGTTGAAATCTCCATGAGCATTATACACCTTTAGCCAACGTTTGAGTTGAGTACTGCTTCGCAGACCATACTTTTTGCTGACTTCTAAAAAACTGCCTGCGCCGGATAGATAGTCGCTTATAGCCTGCATTTTCAACTCTGGACTATATTTTCGATTTCGCTCATACGGCAAAAATCCGGCTGTTCCTTCCGTTTCGTATCGTGCAATCCATTGCCGGATTGTTTCGCAACTTACTCCGATTTCTTCTCCTGCTGTATGTATGCTTATTCCATCATTGAGACACCGTCGCACTATTTCTACTTTTTCTTCCGGGCTTATTTCTCTTGCCTTGGACATGACAATGCTCCCTCCATGATTGACAGTTTTGCTTTTTTACTGTCTCTCATGAAGGGAGCATATCACAAATTTCTGCGGCAGGCCTCTTTTCGTGCTCAAACGGGGAACACAAGCAGCGCATGTGTGGAAAAGTTTCTGTTTTAGGGAACAGCAAAGCTGACCCCGTCACAAAACAGGACCAAATGTGGATAATATTCTGTTTGCAGCCAGCTATGCGATCTGAACTTCGGAAAGATGGGGCTTCAAGCGGCCGTTTTCCCGCTTCATCCACAGCTTTTTCAGATTAAATGCCATAGCCAGGAAAAACAGCTCTGTTCGGACATTCGCTCTACCTCTTGTCAGGAAACGCCGGAAGCCAAAGTCTGTTTTAAGCAATGCAAATGCCCCCTCCACCTGAATGGAACGGCACATTCTCAGGCAGATCCCCTGCTGGGTGGTAATATTCGTCTGAGATTCAGCCCGCTTCTCCCAGAAAGTCTTACGCAGCATGACTTCTTTCGGAGCGTCCGGATCCTTAGCCTTACAGCAGGAATTTCTCTGGGGACAACCTTTAGATCG
>JBJENR010000142.1:0-7624 GCA_051880315.1 Acetatifactor sp. | reverse complement strand
GAGAAGCACTAATATACATTGACAACAAGGAACTTCACAGCAATGAGGATTTGCTTAAACTCTCTTCAACAAAAATAAAAAAAATAGATATCATAACCACGCCTGGCGTGCAGTATTCAGCTTCGGTAGGTGCTGTAATAAAAATAACCACAACTACTCCAGATGAAGGCTTTTCAGGGTTAATCCACACGAAACTTCAAAAAGGAAAAGATTGGAGTGAAATACTTTTGACCAATATTTCGTTTGCAAAAAGAGAGTTTTCTTTTTTTGCAGATTATTCAATGCAGGACTTAAGAAAGATACAAACACAAGAGACAAATGCGGAAATCAAAGGATTGCCTCATAATCTAATACAATCAAACAACATATTAAACCTAAACAGGAGGACTCACAATCTTGGTATAGCAGCAGAATACAAGGCATCAGAGAAACATATATTAGGCATCAAATACAATCATTCCTTTCTTGCCGATGGACACTACGCTGTATCTGGAGAGACAACAGCTTATATAGACTCGAAAAAAGATGCTGCATACAGTCAAATATCACATTACAACCCGAATGGTGATGGCGGGAATATGAACATGTTCTATAATGGTAAATTTTCCAAGTGGTGCGTTGACATAAATGCAGACTACACATACGGGCAAACAAAAACATTAGCCTCTTACGATAATACCGAGCATATAAAGAGCGTACGTAATATTGTAAACAGTAATAGCAAGAACGACTATCGATTATGGGCCACAAGATTCGAGTTGTCAAGAGAAATTGGCAATTCCTCTGTCTTGTTTGGAGCTGACTATGCAAAAACGCGAAACAATTCATATTACAATAACGATGATATTGATTTACAAAACGACCTCCCGGAAACATATACATCAAATAAACAAGATCTATTTTCACTTTTCCTTAATTATAAGTGCAACCTATATGATATTGACATTGAAATGGGATTGAGATACGAATTTGTCAATCAGCTTTATTACATTAACGGAATTAAGAAAGACAATCAAAGCAAAACATACAACAATGTTTTTCCAACAATTATCATTTCGCGTCCTTTCTTTAATGAGAAAATGAATATGGCATTAAGTTACAGAAGGGTTGTAAACAGACCATCATATTACCAGCTAAGAGGTGATGTTCAGTACAACTCACCATATTCTTATGAGGCAGGAAATCCTTTGTTGCAGAATACGTATATTGATGATATCAATTATACAGTATCATATTTAAACTTGAATTTCATAGCGTCCTATAAATCATATCATGACAAAATATTGTTTACAATAGACCAATTTGAAGATAAAGCCATCACCATTTCACGTTTTACAAATGTGGATGGTTTTAAAAAAATAAGTATCGCATCGATTTGGGATCCAACGTTCTATAAAATATGGAATCCTGAGATAGAGGTCGGATTTGAAAAACAATTTTTTAAATTAAACAATGGGAATGCTGTTAATTCCTATAATAGGCCTTACTTCTATGTAAGTCTGTATAATATTATCAGATTTCCACACACACTTTCTTTTGTAACCCAAGCCAAATATTGGACTTCATACAATTCTGGGGTTTCCTGCGAACGCAGTGGAATGTTTGTAGATGCTTATATACAAAAATATTTTCTTGATAAGACAATGGCCTTAAAAATAGGAGCGGAAAATATTTTTAACACAAACAAAGACAAATGGGATATGGCTTTCAATACTGTAAATTTCAAAAAGAATGCCAATAATGACAGTAGATTCATCTACATTTCGCTTATATACAACTTTCATAATGCAAAAAAATATACAGGAAAAGGAACCAGGATTTCTGAGCGAAACCGTTTGAATACTCTATAAAAATGATAAAATTTAGGAAACAATCAGATTCTATGGATTGTGGGGTTGCTTGTCTGACTATGATTATGTCATGTTTTGAAAAGCAGCCCGATGTTAAGCAAATTGAGATGTTATGTTCACTTGATAGAAGTGGCGTATCTCTTCTTGGTATCAGCAAAGCTGCAGAAAACCTCGGCTTCAAGACAGTTGGAGGACGTTTGAGTTTCAATACCCTTGCTCATGAAGTTCCACTGCCTTGCATCGTCCATTGGAATCAGAATCACTTTGTCGTCATTTATAAAATTAAAAAGCAAAAGAAAGGGAAATATACCATCTATGTAGCAGATCCGAGCAAGGGGCTTATCACCTATACCCAAGAGGAGTTCTGCGAACATTGGGTAAGCACCAAGACCAACGGTGAGGAGAAAGGTATTGCTCTTCTTCTTGAACCAACTGACCAATTATACGCTCAAAAGAATGAGAAAATAATCCCCAAGCAAAACCGAATAAAGTTCCTTTGGAACTATCTTAAGAAGTACAAGCGTTTCTTTATGCAGTTGATACTCGGCTTGTTGCTCGGCTCACTCCTGCAGCTTGTCTTTCCTTTTTTGACACAAGCTATTGTAGATACGGGTATCGGGGGAAAGGACATCGGTTTTGTGTGGTTGGTGCTGTTGGCAGAGATGATGCTTCTTTTCAGCCGTACGTCCATCGAATTTATCCGCTCCAAAATAATCCTGCATATCTCTACACGCATCAATATCTCACTCATCTCAGATTTCTTCATCAAGCTGATGAAGCTCCCGATGAAGTTCTTCGACACAAAACAGATGGGTGACCTCTTGCAACGTATTGAAGACCATCGCAGGGTGGAAGAGTTCCTCACTTCAAGCAGTCTGAACCTGCTATTCTCGTTCTTCACCTTCCTTGTCTTCGGTGTCGTCCTTGCAGTCTATAATTTTGGCATATTTCTTGTCTTCCTTCTGGGAACATTGCTTTACGCTGGTTGGATTATCCTCTTTCTTAAAAAACGCAGACAGCTTGATTACAAATACTTCGAGCAGGCAGGACGCAATCGCAACGTTACCTATCAACTCATTGGTGGCATGCAGGAAATCAAACTGCAGGGATGCGAGCAGCGAAAACGCTGGGAATGGGAGGATGTGCAAGCAGACTTGTTCAAGGTTAATCTGCAATCCCTTAATCTTCAGCAAGTACAACAGGCAGGAAGCATCACCATCAACGAGATAAAGAACATTCTCATTACCGTTCTTGCCGCCACAGCCGTGATACATGGCAGCATGACGCTCGGTATGATGCTGGCAGTGCAGTATATAATCGGACAGATCAATAGTCCCGTAGAGCAACTCATTCAGTTTATCTACTCTTGGCAGGACGTGAGCATCAGCCTGGACCGAATGAACGAGATTCACACCGAGACCAACGAGGAGAATGCCGAACGGACATGTACCGCCTATACGGACGAGACCTCTGAAGGACATTCCCTCACTATAAAAGATCTTTCCTTTAAATACGACCTATACAGTCCGAAAGACATTCTCTCCGACATCAACCTTTCCATCCCTAATGGCAAGGTGACAGCAATCGTGGGGGCAAGTGGAAGTGGTAAGACCACGCTCGTAAAACTCCTTTTGGGATTTTACGAACCATTAAGAGGCAGCATCAGGATAGGTAGTGCCCATCTGAATGAATGTAATCTCACTTGGTGGCGCAATCAATGTGGTGCGGTCATGCAAGAGGGGTATCTCTTCTCTGATTCCATTGCAAGGAATATCGCCATTTCGGACGATGAACCAGATATAGAACTTATCCGCCATGCTGCCCGTGTAGCAAATATCGCTGATTACATCGAAGCCCTGCCTTTGGCTTACAACACGATTATTGGACAGGATGGACAGGGAATCAGTCTGGGGCAACGGCAACGCATACTTATTGCGAGAGTAGTCTATAAGAATCCAGTGTTCGTCTTTTTGGATGAAGCTACAAATGCCCTTGATGCCAACAACGAGAGAGTCATCATTGAAAACCTTTCGGATTTCTACAAAGGAAAAACCGTTGTCGTGGTGGCACACCGTCTTTCCACCGTCCGTAATGCAGACCAAATAGTTGTGTTGGATGATGGAAAGATTGTAGAAGTCGGTACACACGAAGAATTGACAGCCAAGCATGGCAAATACTTCGCTTTAGTAAAGAATCAATTAGAATTGGGTAACTGATATGGATGAACAAGAAATAAAACAGGAACGAAGTTTTGAGCTTCGCAGCGAGAAAGTCCGCAGCATCGTGGGGGAGATACCCTCTTCACTCGTCCGATATGGTATCACCACTATAGGAGCAGTTTTACTTTCTCTATTAACCGTAGCCTATTTCCTGCCTTATAAACAAGTGTATGCGGGAACGGCTACCGTACACGGAGTAACAGCCGCAGCATCAGCAGACAGCACTAATATAACCATCTTGCTTAAGTTTGAGTACAAACATCCATATAATGTGATTGGACAAGAACTTAATCTGCAAACTCTCGATGTTACGTTTACGGGAAAAATACAAAGCCTTTCTGCTATCCGTGACACATTGGAACGTCAGAAAGCCATTTGTCGTTTCAAGTCGGCAGATATAAAAAATATAGAAAACCGAACGGTGGATTTTCAGATAGTGTATTCATCTGGAAATCTGCTGCAAAAAATGCTTGGAGGCATATAATCCCATCCTTGCATTCCTTATTTCTCTCGATAGTCAATAGTTAAACTTACTGCTTTCTCTTGTAAGGCAGTAATTTTTTGTTGTTGAATAAGTTCCTGCAACAATACTATATAATACTTTTCTCTACCGTATAAAGGTTTGAGTTTTAGCTCTTTGATGTTAATGTATTTATCCAGCTAAACCTGTTTCAGGTTCTATGGCCTCCCCTCTTTCTTTTCCTTGACCTTCCTCGATTTGTACTTAGTGCCGCCTTCTGATATCTCAATCACGTATAACGTTGTACCACAGCCAGTCTTTGCCCAATTGATGAGGGCATTGACTGCTGCTTCTTCCTTCTATAGTGACATATAAATGGTTCTTTACAGCACAATTCTCCTTTAAGGTAGTTCAGTTCATAATTTTGTTCTTAATGGACGGAAATTCAAATCTCAAAACAGTTATATCTCATATTTGCGTATTAGATACTTATCTCTTTTTTTGAGAAAAACAAATGGACTAAATTTGCCATCTTGTGTGCTTATACCATATCCCAAGCATTTGTATTCTTTTGTCACATTCGGCAGGGGATATTCCTTCACCTTTCCATTTTTTCTTGAAATAACAACAAATGAGTATCTATCTTTTTTATAATCGTCAATTCTTGGCATTCCATGTTTTACTAAACAATATATCTTTTGCTTATCCATTTTTACAAATGTAATGCATCTTGAAAAATTGGAGCAATAAAGATTACCATACTCATGCGTGTAAAATTTTGTCGAATCTGGTAATTGTAGCATTTGATTATCCACATCAAATACGCTATATACGTTCTTAATTGACATGGTAATACTGTCCGTCAGATATAATTTCCCAGTATAACCATTTCCATATAAGAAATCTTTTCCCTCATGCGCAAAAACATTATTGAGATAGTAATATCCTGTTTTGCTTCTTCTTTGAATATCTTCCAGTTTTCCATATTGTCCACAACATTTGCCGTCCTTAATATTGAATGCTGCGATTATTGGGTTGGAGGTGTTATAGAATCCTTCAGTGAATGGATTTAATTCATCGTCACCCTCAATGTCGTCTTTTTCGAAGCCATCCATTGGCCATGTCAACTTTTCACAGCCTGTCCATATTTTGCTGTTATACAAATCGAATACGAAATGTAGATAGAAATATTTTGAATGCTCCAGGTCAAAATCCAGAGCAATCATACCTCCTGGCGAGTAATCAGTAATGTTGCGGACAAGAATAGCCGGTGCATTATAAAAACTGAAATGCAACTCATTGTTGATTTTCTCCTCAAATATTTTCGGCAGCGAATAAGAAATTCCAATATGTGTCGAGTCAATCAGATTCGCTGACAATGCAATATAAAAAACCTGCCCTTGCCTTTCCAATTTCTTGAAATGTTCGTCTGATACAGAAACAAACTTCGTCATTTCTGTGTCACTGGCTTGGAAAACTGTCTTGAAATGAAATGCACCTCGTTCTTGTTTATATAACATGATACCATTGTTTAGCATGTCATTGAAGAATAGATAGCCATTTTCGAGTTTAGGAATGTCGTATAGGGTAGAAATGGTTATACTATCATGCGGAAGAACTTCAATATCCTTTTGCTTATAGTTAGTGATTTGGAGATCATCGTTCCTAAACGAATCTGCCATTTCACGATTGGATTCTGTCTTATCTAACTCATATATATGGGGAGGAATTCTTTTATTGCATTTTATTAATTGGCATATAAATTCCTTTCCTAATACAGTGTATTGACCTCCAGTAACAAAAATTCCTTCTTTGGGTAGTAATTTAAGAAGATATAATCCATACATACCCTCAGAATTAAAACTAAATATGTTTTTATATAAGTCTTTGGTGTCATAGAGATGATAATCGGCAATATAATTGTTCTTTGCGTTATACCAACAAGATGTGCATGAGTCTTCATATACCGTTATGAGTAACATCTTATTTTGGGGATTATTGAGTTTCAACTTCTCATAGAATGCGGGAATAGCTGCTTCACACCTAAAGCATTCTCCTGGACGATACAAAACCGCATAAACCGTGTCTTCTACCATATTGACAGAAGACAAATAATCGGACAGAAGCCTTTCCGTATGTGGCTTCTGTCTGATTTGTAGGTCATTCTGTTCCATCTCACTTACAAAGTCTCGTGTCTGTGACAATGCTGTCGTACAGATGAAAACAGAGAGAAAAAGGCAAATGAATTTGATTTTCATTCTTCTATATTTTCTTCAACTACACCGCCCCGTTTGATTGCCTCAAATCTTACTTGAGATTTTGTCTCACTAACAGAAACAGGGGAGATGTAATTTGTGGTTGACAACGTGTTGCCCTCTGCATCCTTGACTTGCTGTATCACAAATGTTTGACCATCCATAAACGAAACCAAAGAGGTCTCTATTGTTCCACATTTTCTGATGGTTGCACCCTTGCAAGGGTTGTTTGCGCTACTTGATGCCTTAGATCCATAAAAAGTCGATACGGTCTTGCCATCTTCAGCAGTCTCTAAAGATAGACTATTGCCATTTGCGAAGGCAGAATTACATGCCAAGAAGGTAAAAATACCCAAAAACACTTTTTTCATAATTATCTCGTTACGAACCTCATTATTATTCACATGGTTCAATCGAGGTCCTTAAAACCAAACCACATGTTTTATGGTGCAAAATTACGATGCCGATATTACATAATAATTACGCACATATTAAATTTGTATGAAATTGCACAATATGTAAAATACATCCCCAAGCCAGTCCTTCTACAGTTGATGAGGGCATTGATGGCTACTTCTTTTGGATTGTTGCTTTGTTGCTCGTATATCTCAAACATTATAGTCTGTTCCTTAGCATAAGGATGGACTCTTCTGCATTCGGTTTGCACAACAATTCATAGTCACTTTTGTTTCTTGTCATTCAGCCGTTCTTGTCTCTTTTGCCAAAGTTTCTCTATCTCCTGGCGGTGTTCGTCCTCGTCCGAATATAGCCATTCGATGTAGTCAGAATGCTTTGAAGTGCGTTCATCCAGCCGTGAGAAATCACGGAGAAGGATATACT